>DATHKK010000826.1:0-7052 GCA_035489355.1 Candidatus Limnocylindria bacterium | reverse complement strand
TGCATCGGGCTGCCGCTTGTTTTGAGTGTCACCGCCACAGGCCAGGATCCGCTGCGCTATCAATGGTACTTCAATGACGTGACTCCCATCGCCAATGCGACCAATGCCACGTTTACGATCCCGAATTTTCAGAACGCCGATGCCGGCAACTACACCGTGGTCGTGACGAATACGCCGGGCGTCATCACGAGCGCGGTCGCGGTCGTCACTGTGTCCGGTATTGGAACCGTCGCCTCCGCCGTGGGGAATCAAACGATTTGCCCCGGCTCGCCCGTGACTTTCACGACCACGGCCTCCGGCTCCGGGACGCTGACCTACACCTGGCGCAAGGGCGCCTCCGTCCTGCAAGGTCCAAATGGCAACAATTCTTTCAGCATCCCGTCCGTCAGTCCGGCGGATGGCGGCGCGTATTCCGTCACGGTGATTGGCAACTGCAACGCGGTGAGCAACAACTTCACTCTTACGATCGTCGCGGCCCCGATCATTACGGCGAATCCCGCAAGCCTCACGGTGCCGATGGGCAACAACGCGGTGTTCGGCGTCACCGTCACCAGCGCGGGCGCTCTTGGCTACCAGTGGAAGACCAATGGCGTGGATGTCGTGGGCGCGACCGCTTCGACCTTCACTCTCGCCAATCTCGCTCTGACCCAGAATGGAACGCTCGTCAGCGTGCTGGTTTCGAACTGCGTCAGCACCGCGCTCAGTTCCTCGGCCACGCTGACGGTCACGCCGATCACGGGCATCAGTTTTGATTTCAACACGCCCGGGCAGCTTACGAATGCGCCGTTCAACTTGATTGGAAACGATTGGGGAACGAGCAGCAATGGGTTGGCGGCCTTGAACCATCCCATGATTCCCACGTACCCCTTTGAATCTCCCACGGGCGGCGTTGGCGTTGCGACAGGTGGAGGTGGCATCGATTTAGCGTTCGGGAGCACCGCGCCGAACAGTTCGACCTTGCTCCCTGTGTCCTACGACTTTTCGCTGTCAGGCCAGACTCTCGTGGCGTCCGTCATGATCAAGATCAAGGCTCCCGCGGCCAGCGTGCGCAACACTCAAATCGGCTTCGTTAATTTGACCCACACGGATTTGGATAATCGCGCCGGTCTCAGCTACATGACGGTCCTTCTCCAAGCGACCGCTTTCCCGGCTTTGAATTTCGATCTGCGTCACGGGAGCAAAGCGAGTGCAGTGAACACGTTCATCGAAGGAAGCGCGACGCCGTCCACCTTGACCGCGGCCAAGTGGTACAAGTTGACCGCCACCTTTGTGAATAGCAGCGCCGCCACTTCGAGCACTTACTCCGTGTCCGCCACGTTGAATGACATGGGCACGGACGGCTTGGCGGCTCCAACCCAAGTGGCCACTTTCATCACTTCTCTGACGAATGCGGACGTGACGTCGGCGAAGAATTTGTACTTTGTCCTGCGCGGCCAGGAAAACTGCGGCGTGGATTACTGGGACAATGTCTCCATTCACACGACCGCCGGTGACGTGGCCTTTGTGCAGAACCCGGTGAGCCAGACAGTTTCGCAAGGCCGCACTGCGAGCTTTCGCGCGCTGGTGAATGGCGCGGGTCCCTACAGCTATCAATGGAACAAGAACGGCACGCCGATCCCAGGTGCGAACAACTGGAAGTACACGACGCCGGGGCTGTTGCTGACTGATGATGGCGCGCAGTTCACAGTCACCGTTACGGGACCCAACAACACGATCACGAGCGGGCCTGGCATCACGACGGTTCAGGCCGACCCGCTGGCGGTCCTTTCGGCGGGAAGCGTGGATGGCGCGCTCATCGGTCTGCGGTTCAATCAGCCGGTGGACGAGACGTCGGCGGAAACCGCGGCGAACTACACCATCAATGGCGTGCCGGCGCTGACCGCGCAGTTGCGTGACTACGGCAATATCCCGCACAACAATTTCCAAAAGCTGCGTACTAATGGAACCGAAGTGTTGCTCACTCCGGCGGCGCCGATCTCCGGCGCGTTTACGGTCGCGGTGGCCAACGTGACTTCGATTTCGGGAACGGTGGTTGGCGCCGGCAATTCCGCGACGGGCCTGGTGGCGGGTTTGACGGGCTTCGATGTCGATCCAACCGTCCAGGTCAGCGCCCAGAGCAGCACGCTGCCGGGTTACAATTACAGTTTCGCGCCGGGACAATTCGAAGTAGCGGGCGGCGGACATGACATCTTCGGCAACTTCGATGGTTTCCGTTTCGTGTATAAGCAGGTCACCGGCGATTTCGACGTCAAGGTTCACATTCCGTATCTGGATGCGCTGCGCACTCCGAACAAAGGTGGGTTCAACGCCCGCGTGTCTTTGGAGGCGCATTCTCCGATGGTCGGGGCGTATCCCAATCCTCAATTGCCCGGGCGTAATTTCATGGAAGGCGGCGTGCGCCATAACTGGAACACAGGCGCGGGATCGTGGGGCAATCAACCGCTCCTGGATTTTCCGAACGTCTGGCTCCGTTTCCGCCGCGCTGGCAACACCTTCATCCGGTATTCCAGCACCAACGGAGTCAACTGGTCCTCCGACGGCCAGATCACGCCGTCCCCGGCATTCCCTGGCACGATTTACCTCGGACTCGCAGTCTGTGCCAATGTTGGCGGCGGTGGCGTCCAGCAGTTGATCACAGCTCAATACGACAATTACGGTGACTTCCCCGGCTATCCCGGCGCGGCGATTGCCATCACCGGCGATCCACGGAGCGTCACCATCGCGGCCGGTGCTGCGACGACTTTGGGCGTGACGAACACGATCACCGGCGGCGGCATCCCGGCTTCCGCGGGTGAAACCGTTTACCTCTGGCAGCGCAGCAATGGTTCGGGTGGCTGGACAAACATGCCCACCGCAGGAGCGACCAATAACACGATTAGCACCGGCCCGCTTTTCTTCGCGGACAACGGCGCGCAGTATCGCGTCATCATTTCCGCGCCCGGCGTCGCGTCCGTCACCAGTGCCGTCGCGACCGTGACCGTGACGGATACTGCGGCGCCCGCCGTCACCGCAACTGCCATTCCCAGCCTGAGCGCTTTTGAAATCGTGGTGAACTTTGGCGAACCTTTATCCGCGGCGACCGCTTTGAATCCCGCCAACTACGTGGTGACCAATTCCGCCGGCGTCAACATGGGAGTTGCCTCCGTGTCCTTCTTGAACGGCGATCCGCGCGTCGTGGTGATTACCACCATCAGTCCGCTCGTCGCCGGCACGTATGGAGTGCGCCTGAATGGATTGCAGGATCTCAACGGCAACACGATTGCCGCCAATACGCTCCGCACGTTTGCCCAGCCCTTGGCCCCGCCGTTCGCGCCCATCGTGGGTGAGTACTACACGGCACTGAACAATACTCCGGCGGACATCACGTCACTCACGGCCAACATCAAATTCACGCAGAACACGCCGGACTTCGTCGTTTATAGCAACGCGTTCGGCGCGAACGCGGGGATTGCGGCCATGCCCAATCCGGGTTTCGCCGAGAACTACGGGGTGAAGTTGTACAGCTATTTCGTTCCCCCCACGAACGGGGCCTACAAGTTCTGGCTGCGCGGTGATGATTATTGCCGCTTGCTGATCAATACGAACGCCGCGAACAGCACGAACCGATCGACGGTTTTCCAAGGCATCAACATGCTGGCCAACAACGCCAACTACGTGGCGGCCAACAGCTTCACCTCGGCGGTCTTGAACGCCGGGCAGGCTTACTACGTGGAAGTCTTGATGAAGGAATCCGGCGGCGGCGATGGCGTTGCCCTGGCCATTCGTGGCGGTACGGACACGGCGGTGCCGGCTGCGACCGAAGTCATCTCCAGCGCCCTCTTCCGGTTCCCTGGCGACTTGACCCCGCCGACGCCGGTCATCGCTGAACTGTACAGGAACTTGCTTGGCGGCAGCGCGATTGCCGATCTGATTGCGCTGACGAACAGTCCCTCCTTTGTGACGCGCAGTCCGGACGTCGTGGGCTACACCCGGTATTTCGGCTTCAACACCAATCTGGTTTCAAGCCAGGAAAGTCTGCGCGATTACATCGGGCGCATGTACTCCTATTTCATCGCGCCCAGCAACGGCAACTATCGCTTCTGGATGCGCAGCGATGACTCCTCACAGTTGTTCATGAACACGAACGCGGTCAACAGCACTGACCCAGCCGGGGCGAGTTTGCTGGGGCAATTGCCGGTGTTCACGGGCGCTTACACATTGATGGCCCAGAACGTCACGCTGGTCGGCGGACAACGGTATTTTCTGGAAGCCCGCTGGCGCGAAGTGACGGGAGGCGATGGCGCCACGGTGGCCGTCCGCGCGCAAGCAGACTCCGCCACGCCGTCCACCCAGGAAGTGATTCCCGGGAGCATGCTGGAATTTCCCGCGGCCCTGGCGCCGTTTGGGCCAGTCCGCATCGGAGGAATCGTTCCGATCAATCCCTCCGTCACTGACGGCCAAAGGGTCACCTTTAGCGCCTTCGCCGTCGGCGGCGCTTCTCCGCCGATCAGCGCTTACGTCTGGAGAAAGAACGGCGTGCCGGTGTTTATTGGAACTGCCTCCTATACGACCGAGCCGCTGACGTTGAGTGACGACGGCGCCGTGTTCAGCTTGTTGATCACGAACGCCTTCAGCAGCGTCATCGCCACCAGCCGCGTGACCGTGCTGCCGGACAACACCGCGCCGGTTATTGTGGACGCAGTCGCGTCTCAGTTCGGCAACTCCGTCCTCATCACGTTCAACGAACTGATCGATCCGATCACGGCGGGAAGACTCCCCAACTACAGCATCTCCGGCTTGACTATTTTCGACGTCGATGTGGATGAGACTCGCGGTAACCGCGTCAGCCTGCGCACCAGTCCGCACACTCCCAACGCGTCCTATACGGTGCTCGTGAATGGTGTGCGCGATCGTTCGAGTGTCGGAACTGCGACCGTGGCCGCGACCCGGGACTTCACCGCCTGGGGCTTTGGCGGCCGAGGCGCTGTGTTCGTCGAACTCTTTACTAACATTCTGGGCGGCTCAGTGGACAACCTACTTCAAGATCCGCGCTACGTGGATAACTTGCCCGACGTCAGCTACTACACGAATGCGTTTGTCGTCGGCAATTATAGCGTGGTTCCCAATGGCGGTGACACTGGATTGAACAACTACGGCGCGCGCCTTTCTGGTTTCTTCACTCCGCCCAGCAACGGGCTCTACCAGTTCTTCATCCGCAGCGATGACGGCAGCCGGTTGTACATGAACACGAACGGGCCGGACACGGCGGGCCGGGTGCAGATTGCGCGCAACGACAGTGCCAATCCGAGTGCTTACAATAACGGTCTGGGGTTGGGCTACGTCGGGGCCAATGTGTCCCCCATCATTTCTCTCAACGCTGAAACACAGTATTACCTCGAAGCCCTCATGAAAGAGGGCGGCGGCGGTGATTACGCGGTCGTGCTGATGAAGCCGGTTGATCCCGTGACACTTCTGCCAATCGGCTTGGGCGGGCCGGCCCTCGGGGACCAGATCAGCGGCGTTTTCTTTGCCACGCCCGGCAACCCGGACATCAATAAATTCAACGTGACCCAAACGCCCCCGACCGAACTGTTCCGCACGGAGAACGATCCCGTGGAACTCGTGTTTGCTGCCACCGCGACGCCGGTCTCGATTACACCGTATCTTTCGTACCAGTGGCAGCGCTCCAATTCTGTCACCGGCACGTTCACGAACATTCCGGGCGCGACGTTGCCGACGCTGTCCTTCTTCGCTTCGCTGGGTGATGACGGCGCGACCTACCGTTTGATCGCGTCGATCCCGGGCAGCACGCTCGTCATGCCGACATTGCTGCACGTTTCGGAAGACGTGACCCCGCCGCAGATGGTGTCCGCCAGCAGCCTCGATGGACGCACGGTCAATGTCCTCTTTAACGAACCCATTAAAATCGAGCAGATCATCGAGCCTGGAAACTGGAGCGTGAGCAATGGCGACGTGGAAGTGGACAGTTCGGACCTTCTGCCCAGTGACCCGCGCAAGGCCGTTCTGGTATTGAAGACGCCCATCACGACAGGTGACTTTTCCGTCTATATCTCCATCGTGAGAGACCGGGCGGCGGCGATTCATGAGGGTGAAGCTGGCAACCCGGCTTTTGACCTGATCACGACCGGGGCCGTCCAGAACCTTCGCGCCTTGGACATCGGCACGGCGGGATTGATCGCCGCCGGCGGTTACAATGCGCTGGTGCCCGGAGCGAGTTACTCCTTCACGAATACCGGCGTTGACGTGTTCGCGAACGGTTGGGACATCACGAACACCGTGGACGGCTTCCACCTCACCTACCGTCAGGTCACCGGCAACTTCGACATCAAGACACGCATCAACAAGTTCGAGGGCGCGGACAAGTGGTCCAAGGCCGGCCTCATGGCCCGCAGCGACACCAACGGCAACAACAGGTTCTTCTTCATGGGCGCCACGCCGGCGACGACACCCATTCCCGGTCAATTGCCCAACAACTTCTTTGTCTCGCAAGTGCGCGACGCGGATGGCGGCGCGTCGGTCAACTTCCAGAACACGAATGCGCCCAGCTACCCGAACGCCTGGGTGCGCTTGCAGAGGAGCAACTCCGTGTTCTACGGGTTCTGGAGTTCGAATAACGTGGATTGGGTGCTACTGGCTTCACGTGATTCGGGTGCGCAACTCGGCGGTGCTTTCCCGGACACCTTGGTGGTGGGACTCGCGACAGCCTCGCACGACCAGACTCGGTCGTTGAACAACAACGCCTATGTGGAATATCGCGAACTCTCCTTCCCGCAGGGCGCATCCATCGTGCAGCAACCCGAACCCACGCTGCTGACGCTGGGCATCCATCAAAGCGTGACGTTCTCGAACCTCATCACCGCGGGGGACAATGTTCAATATCAATGGCGCCGCGACGGTGTGGCAGTGGCGAACGGGACTTCCGCCAGCCTGATCATCAATAATCTCGGGGTCGCCGATTCTGGTTTCTACACTGTGGCTGTATTCAACAGCGGCGGCGGCCAGATCAGCATCCCATTGCAACTCATCGTCACCAACGCGCTCCCGTTCACGAC
>DATHKK010000825.1:0-3745 GCA_035489355.1 Candidatus Limnocylindria bacterium | reverse complement strand
CACCGTCACGCTCTTCGCTTTGCGATAGCTCGGCACATTCTCGACGGACACCGAGCCATCATCATGCAACGTGGCTGTCACCACGCCCACGCACGTCTCGATGCGATGCGCGCCCGGCTGGATGCGCCCGAGATGCGCGAGCGTGACCACAAGTCCGATGGTTCCATGTCCGCACATTTGCAGCGGTCCGACGTTGTTGAAGAAGATGACGCCCGTGACGCACGAAGCATCCCTCGGCGGCACGAGCAGCGCGCCGACGATCACATCTGAACCGCGCGGCTCATTCACGATGGCCGAACGAAAGAAATCGTGTTTCTCCCGGAACAATTCCACGCGCTCCGCGATAGGGCCATTGCCCAAGTCCGGCCCGCCGCTAATAACGACGCGCGTCGGTTCGCCGCCGGTGTGGGAGTCAATGATTTGGATGCGTCTCATTAGGATTTTTTCGTCTCGTTCATCGCCAAAACTTCAAAGCCCTCGTAGAAATCTGGAACCTCAACAAGCCGCGAATCAGAAAGTTCAATTCCTGAAACAAAAACATCGAGGACGTTTCGATTGCAGTGATACGCGCCTACGCCTACACGTTTCACGAATGGAAGATGTCTCAGCTTGTCCTCCAAGGCTCTGGCAATCGGCAAGGCCGCGCTTCCAAGGGCGTGATCTTGAGACGGGTGTTTGCCTTCGTTCAAAAGTTTTCGCTGCTGCTCCGACAGAGACCGTAAGTGGAGATCAAACAAATGTTTTCTCAGTTCCCCAAGCTGAGTCATCACTTGATCGACACGCTTGGGATCTTTGATGGCGGTGAAAGGCGTCGGTATTCCCTCACCCGAAATCCAAGCGCGGATAGAGCGGTATCGAAGGTGTCTCTTAGTGAATGGCCAGGGCATTTCAGTTGCTCCTCAACGCCCGCTGAATCCTAACCCGCGGCGTGAGCGATTGTTCTTTGGCCGGCGCAACGTGAATCTTCCGCACCACGTCCATGCCCTTCACCACTTTGCCGAAGGCCGCGAAGCCCTGGCCGTCAGGATTGCGTTTGCCGCCGAAGTCCAGCTCAGGCTGGTCGCCGACGCAGATGAAGAAATGGTCCTGCGCGCTGTTGGGTTCTGCGCGCGCCATGGAAATCGTGCCGTCGAGATGCTTCAGCCCGGTGTCGCGCGTGCGTTCGATTTGGATCGGCGGGAAGAACTCGTTGGTCTTCGCCGGATTGGCCGAAGCCTGAATCACGGCGATCTTCACCGCGTTCGTCGGCTGATTCGCCGTCGTGACGGTGCGATGAAACTCGCCGTCGTTGTAGAGACCGGCCTGCACGTAGCGCAGAAAATTCGTGACCGTGTGCGGCGCGACCTTCGCATCCAGTTCGACCTCGATCACGCCCAGCGCGGTCTCGATGGAGACGCGTGGCTTCTCCGAGACCGGCGGCACGCGCCACTGGAAGCGCGGCGCCTTGCTGGCGTCGTAGCCCGCGAGATGCGCGCGACCGGTCGAAGCACGCACGGCGGGCTTCTGGTAACGCCAAGGGATTTCGCCAAACACTTCGGCGCACAAGGCAGCGAGCGCGGGATCGTAGTCCTTCAGCTCCGGGCGCGTATCGACGTGATTGTGGAGCGCGTCGTTCTCACGGTTGTTGTCGAACCAGCTCTGCACGCCCTCGGCCCAGTACTTGTCGGGATTCGTGGCGGCGTAAGTGCCCTTCCACCTTCCGCCGTTGGTCGCGCTTTGATACGCCTCGCGCAAACGGTGATTGAACGTCGAGTCCAGCGCCCGCAATGCCACGCCGTGAATGACGTGCGAGAACTCATGCACGAGAATGTTTTCCGTCGAATACGGATCGCCGGGGAAGCAAAGCATGTTCTCTTCGGCACAACTCGTGATGCGCCCGCCCAGCCCGCGCGCGCGCCGGTCCCAATAAACCTTCGGCGTCATGTTCGTCTGTTCGGGGATGTCAGTCGTGTATTCGTTGTACGCCATCACGACGAGCCGCGCGTTGTTTGTCGCGAGTGCATGCAGGATGTCGGCGCGATTCGCCAGCATTTGCCGGACGATCCACGCCGCTTCGAGCATGGCGTAATCGGAGACATTCGAGGAACCGAGCACCGGGAAGCCGTCGAGATCGATGTGCTTTTGGTAGAAGGAGGAAAGTTTCGCGCCTTCACGGAGTGAATCCGGTATTGGGCCGATCGATTCAGCCGAGACTACAAACGCGAAAAACAAAATTACCGCAGAGACGCAGAGACGCAGAGAAGGGAAAAGCCTGTCTCGCTGCTCTGCGCCTCTGCGCCTCTGCGGTTCAATAGAAATCATTTTGTAGCGTTTGGCTTCCATGACTTCGGTACCTTCGGGCGCTTCGCGATGCCATCGTGAATGATCTTCAACACGCGCTTGCGTTCCTCGCCCTTCAACACGAGGCGCGGTGAACGAACCCATTCTTTGCCCAGGCCGGCTTCCTGCACGGCCAGCTTGATGTATTGCACGAACTTGGTGCTGACATCGAGATGCAGCAGCGGCGTGAACCAGCGGTAAATCGCGCGGGCCTCGTCCCACTTGCCGACGCGGGTCAGTTCCCAGAAGTATTGGTTCTCCGCCGGGAAGGCGATCCCGCTGCCCGCGACCCAGCCGTCGATGCCGAGGATGCTGGCTTCAAGCGCGAGGTTGTCCACGCCGGTGAAGATGGCGTAGCGGTCGCCGACGGTGTTGTGCAGGTCAGTGATACGGCGCACGTCGCCGGAACTTTCCTTGAGCGCGACGAAGTTTTTCTGATCAGCAAGTTTTACGAACAGCTCAGGCGTGATGTCGTTCGCGTAGCTGATCGGGTTGTTGTAAATCATGATCGGCAACCCGGTGGACTTGGCCACGGTGCGGAAGTGCGTGAGCGTTTCGTTGGCGTCTCCTTTGTAGAGCATCGCGGGCATGAGCATCACGCCGTCGGCGCCGAGCTTCTCCACATCGCGTACATAACGCACCGCTTCGCTCGTGCTCGTCTCTGCTACGCCGCTCAGGAGGGGGATGCGAGCGTTCACGACCTTCACCATCGCTTCGATCACGCGACGCTTCTCTTCGCCCGTCATCGGCTGGTTCTCGCCGAGCGAGCCGAGGAAGATCATCCCGCTTACGCCCGACTTGATGAGCACTTCGGCGTGCGCGGCGGTTGCATCCAGATCGAGCGAGCCGTCCTTGTGCATTTGGGTCGTGATGGCGGGGAACACGCCTTGCCAATAGGGTTTCATAAAATTTTTGGGCGGGCGTGAGCCGGGCGAGTCGAGTTCATTTAATCCAAGGTCGTTCTTCTTCAATTGCAGGAAGGATCAAGATTAAGATCAAGATTACGAACAGGTATAAACTCGTCCAGTCGGCCCTGCTTAACCTTAATCCTTCTCATAATCCTAATCACAATGCCTGCCCCGGCATGCGCAGCTTCCTCGGCTCGCGGCGAAACCACTTTGACGCGCGCGGCAAATCGTAGCGTTCCGTGGCGGCGCGACGGAATTCATTTTCGAGTTTGCTTTGCGCCCACGTGAAAAAGATGACGCTCTTGGCGACCATCAGGCCCGGGCCGATTCCCCAGCAGCACGGCACGGCCAACAGTAGCAGGGGCAGAACCAGGACATAGAGCACGGTCTTGGTCAGGGCTTGGGTAGGTTTCGAGGAGGTCAGGCCAAACCACATGCCGACTTCGGCGACGGCAAACAAGTCGAGCACAAACCAGACGAGGCAAAAGCCCAGGACCAGCACCAGCATGACGCGCTCG
>DATHKK010000824.1:0-2733 GCA_035489355.1 Candidatus Limnocylindria bacterium | reverse complement strand
GTTTGGGCTTTGCTGTCTTTGCTAAAAGCACGAACTGCCCTTGGTCTCTTCATCGAGTGCACCGGCGACAATGAAACGGCGAGCCATTACTCGGGAGTGAACACGCGACTCGTGAAACTGCTCGCCTACGCTGCGTGCGCGTTCTGCGCCGGCCTCGCCGGACTCATCGTCACCACCGACATCAAAGCCGCCGACGTCAACAACGCCGGCCTGTGGCTCGAACTCGACGCCATTCTCGCCACGGTCATCGGCGGCACGGCGCTGACGGGCGGACGATTTTTTCTCACCGGCTCGCTCATCGGCGCCGTCATCATTCAAACGCTCACCACCACGATTCTCACCCGTGGCGTCGCGGTGGAACTGACGCTGGTCGTGAAAGCCGTCGTGGTGATTTTGGTCTGCCTGTTGCAGTCGGAGGCGTTTCGAAAGGCTGTGTGGAGAAAGAAGGCGGCGGTATGAGAAATCTCAAATCCAAAAATCCAAAATCCAAAATCCAAGGCGCGTCCGCGCTCACGAGATCCGGTTTGGAATTTGAATCTTGGGATTTGTTTGGGCTTTGGAATTTGGGCTTTGGAATTTTCTAATGCGCACTCTCCAACGCAACATTCCCTTTCTCGCGACCGTCGTCGTCTGCGCGCTGCTCTACATCGTGGCCGGCGCGCGCTACGACGGCTTTGCCTCGGTGCGCGTGCTCGTCAATTTTTTCGGAGACAACTCCTTCCTCGGCATCGCTGCCATCGGACTGACCTTTGTGATTCTCTCCGGTGGAATTGACCTCTCCATCGGCGGCATGGTGGGACTGGTGAGCGTGTTCCTGGCGCTGGCGATCGAGAAATGGCATTGGCACGCGCTGCTCGCGATACCGCTGGCACTCTTCATCGGCGTGATCTTTGGCGGTGCGATGGGCGCGCTCATCCAATACTTCGCCCTACCGCCGTTTCTCGTGACGTTGGGCGGGATGTTTTTCGCGCGCGGCCTTGCCCTCCTGCTCAGCCTGGAGTCCTTGCCCATCGCGCGCTTTCTCGATTCTATCAATTCATCACTCAGCATTTCCCTGGGGCAATTCGATCTGCCCGCCACGGCGATTCTGTTTCTGCTCGTGTTCGCGGGCGCTTTCGTCTTCGCGCACTGCACGCGTTTTGGCCGAGCCATTTACGCGCTCGGCGGCAACGAACAATCCGCCGCGCTGATGGGCCTGCCGATCGCGCGCACGAAGATTGGTGTCTATGCGTTGAGCGGATTCTGCTCGGCGCTCGCCGGCGTGGTCTATTGCCTCTACACGCAGTCCGGCAATCCCAACGCCGGCTCCGGCCTCGAACTGGACGCCATTGCCGCGGTCGTGATCGGCGGCACACTGCTCAGCGGTGGCGTCGGGTATGTCACCGGCACCATCGTGGGCGTGCTGATCTTCGGGATCATCCAGACGGCGATTGTTTTTCAAGGCACGCTCAGCTCGTGGTGGACGAAAATTGTCATTGGCGTGCTCTTGCTCCTGTTCATCCTTTTGCAAAAGCTGTTCCAAGCCAAAAAATTCCAAAGTTCCAAATGAAAATCATTCCTGGCATGGCCATAAGGCACAACGGATCGGCGAGGTTCCAAATAATAGCGGTGCTTCCGGTCCCCTCTCCCCTCAACGGGGTTAGAGTTAGGGTGAGGGGTGGAAATACGCGAGAAGTGCCGATTGAAACAGGAGTCGCTTGCAGAAAGGACCCCACCTCACCCCGGCCCTCTCCCCCCGGCGGACGGGCGGAGAGGGAGCATAGCAGGCGGCTGAACGACAATTCCAATGCGCTCGAAACACGAACGCGCTCCTTCACCGCCAGCGTTTTAGTTGCCACCTTCCTGTGCTTCACTTCGTCGCTCGTTGCTGCCACTTACTCCAACCCTGTTCTTACAGGCGACTATCCCGATCCGTCAGTCATCCGTGTCGGCGATGAGTATTGGGCCACGGCCACCACGAGCGAATGGGCGCCGCTCTTTCCCCTGCTCCGATCAACGGACCTCGTGAACTGGGAACACGTCGGAAACATTTTCGAACGCCGTCCAGATTGGGCCGTGGGAAATTTCTGGGCGCCCGAACTCTTCGAGCATCAGGGCAAGTTCTTCGTTTACTACGTCGGACGAAAACGCGGCGGGCCGCTCTCGCTCGCCGTCGCTACCGCCGACAAAGTGACTGGCCCGTGGACCGATCATGGCCCGATGATTGGCCAGGACGCCGGCTCCATCGACGCGTTTCCTGTCGTGGACACCGACGGCACGCGTTACTTGATTTGGAAAGAAGACGGCAACAGCCGCAACAAGCCCACGCCGCTTTGGATTCAAAAACTTTCCGACGATGGATTGAAACTTATCGGCGAAATGAAGGAACTTTTTCGCAACGACGCGAAGTGGGAAAACAATCTTGTCGAAGGCCCGGCGGTCATTCGCCGTGGCGAATACTGGTATCTTTTTTACGCGGCGAACGCCTGTTGTGGACGTGCGTGCAGTTACGGACAAGGCGTGGCCCGCGCTAAGGACCTTCTCGGTCCGTGGGAGAAATACATCAACAACCCGCTCCTCCTCGGCAACGAAAAGTGGAAATGCCCGGGCCACGGCACGCTCGTTCGCGACAAGGCCGGACGCGACTGGTTCCTTTATCACGCTTACGCCGCCGACACTTTCATCTATGTGGGCCGCCAGGGCGTGCTCGATCTCGTCAAGTGGAACAACGACGGCTGGCCGACGATCAACAAT
>DATHKK010000823.1:0-2065 GCA_035489355.1 Candidatus Limnocylindria bacterium | reverse complement strand
TTTAGTTTCAGTATTCGCGGCCGCCATTTTGCTCGCGGGATGCGGCGCAGCCCGCACCAGCCACTACTATCAGCTCGGCGTTATGAACGAGAGCTCTCGCCCCGCCGTTGGTGGCGAACAATATCCGGTGCGTATCCTCGTCAGTCCTTTCATGTCCTCGCATCTCTATCGCGAAGACCGCATCGTCTATGGCTCGAGCACTGAAGAAATGGGTCTTTACCAATACGAGCGCTGGACCGAACCGCCCTCAGAAATGCTCCATGAAATTATCGTTCGTCGGCTGCGCGGGTCGGGCCGCTACAAGGAGATTTTCTCGATGCGCAGCAGCGCACGCGGAGAATACATTCTGCGCGGCCACCTCTACGATCTGAAAGAAATCTCAACCGGAAGCGGTCTTGTAGCACGCGTCACCTTTGAAGCCGAACTCGTCGACGCAAAAACGCGCAATACGCTCTGGACCCACTCCTATCATCACGATGAACCCGTCGCCGGCAAGAATGTCGCCGCTCTGGTTTCCGCTCTTGATCGCAACGTGCAAGCCGGTGTCTCGGGCCTTGCCGGCGGCCTCGAACAATACTTTGCTGCGCACCCGCTCGCTCCGGTCGCGAATTAATCTGCTTCGTTTGTCAGGGTGAGTGTGCAGAAGCGCTCAGAGAAGCGTATCGCCGCGCCGCAACGTCAGCAGCGTAACATCATCCGCTAGAGTTCCATCTCCGCCGCGATAAGCCTGCAAGCGGTCCAGCAGCGTCTCGGAGAAATCGTGCAGCACGATCGGCCCCGGCAATTTCTTGATGGTCTCTTCCGCCAGCCGTAAGAATCCGCGCGAAGTCAGCTCTTCGCCGTTCTCTGCAAACACTTCCGTCGCTCCATCGGACAACGCCAGAATCATATCGCCCGGATAAAGCCGGATGCTCTGCTCCAGATACTGCTCGCCGATCGTTACGCCCATCGGCAAACCTCCGAGACCCTCGCCAATTTCCAGGAATCGCGCGTCGCGCGCCACCCAATGCAGCATCCGCGGATGTGCTGCATACGCGTAGCGAAATTCGCTCGTGTGCCCGTCGAACGTTCCTGTCACCACCGTCGTCAACCGCAGCGGCCCTTCCGCATGTTCATTCGATAGCGTGAACTCGTCGTTCAGCGCCGCCAGTAGTGCAGGCGTATCTTCCACGTCGCGAAACTTGTGCAGCAAATTGTGGACGTGCCGCGCCACCGCGCTCGCTTCGTATCCGTGCCCCACGCAATCAGCCAACACCACTCGCGCGATATCGTCGCTGCAGGAAAACACCGCAGAAAGATCCCCTCCGCTCTCGCTTCCCGAAGGCTGTGCAATCACATCACCTTCGAGGCCAGCCAAATTCAGTTGCCGGTGCACGCGTTCATTTCCAGCCCACAATTCCATACACCCAAACGGCCGCTTCGTCGTTACTGTGCATTGAAAATTGTCGATTTGCTTCATTGAGTTTCAGCTTCCCCTGCGAATCCAACCTTGATTCTACCGCGAAGTTTCGGTCGCCGCTTCCGCAGATACCTTGTCCGGCGTCTTGCCAGACACCAAGCTCCGTTCAATCACGCGGGGTGGGCTTCAAAGTCCCTGCTTCGTTAGCTTCAATTGAACCTAGTGAACCTAAAATCGAACCCCTAACGAAAACAGCGGCCGCTGTAACTGTTTGATTGGGTTTTTAAAAGGATGCTCGGGGCGAAAGGTTTTGAACTTTCAACCTCCTGGTCCCGAACCAAGTATCTCAATCCCATAAACGCTTTGTCTGGCGTGGCTTACGCAACAAGAAGTGTTAGTTCCCCTCTTATAGTTGTGCGCAAATTTGCAGCACAGGAATCCAGGATTTGGGTAAACGTCGCTATGGTCCTGTTCACACTCAGCTCGGTGCGCGCGGCTTGCCGAGTTGCAGATGGCTGACGTTGGGTTGCCCCTTGCGATCTCAGAAGTGAGTTCTGAGCCTTACTGGCCCGGGACCGCATAAGGAATGTTGTGGGAGATGCGCATCGTCGTGATCTTCCAGACACCATCCACCCGCCGCAGGATCGGTCGATAGTAACCCGCCTC
>DATHKK010000822.1:0-2474 GCA_035489355.1 Candidatus Limnocylindria bacterium | reverse complement strand
GATTCACTGTTCCTCATTCAGGAAATGGCGAATCCCGAGGCGATGGACACGCTGATCTCTGCACGCATCGAGAGACGGTTGCCGACCCCTGCTTCGGACGATTACACACCAATTGATCTGGCGGTGCAGACGTATCTCGATGCGCCGGCGTTGTTGGAAGAAGTTCACAATGAACATCAACTGACGCGACCTCGTTCGTTCGAATACTTCCAAGCCCTTGCGGGCGGCCACCATCCCGAAGAAGTATTGAGCGAGGAATTCGACACCTCACCCCCAGCCCCTCTCCCCATCGGATGCGGAGAGGGTAGCGACGGGTGGGACGCAGAGGGAGAAGCGTCCGGCGAGCCGCCGGACATGACAGGCGGGGTCTTTCCAGACGGGCACCCTGCGCTACCGACGGCCGAAAAATTGCGAGTGTTGGAAGCACGCTTGAACGAGTGGTTCATCGCGCACAGACGCGGCGGCAATTGCCGCGTGTTTCTGTATCCGAAGCGGGATGAATGGTGGTTCCTGGTGCGGCATGGATTGCCACGCAAACGTGAGAACGTGATCAAGGATGATGGCGAATCCGCGACAGTTTTGATCCGTCCGCAGAAGCATGACGTGGTGGTTTACGACTCTTCGACGGGCGAGTTGCGGATGCACTGCTGCAACCAGCGCGAACTGGAGGAATTCCGTCGCGCTTTCGGACAACACTTGTTTGGCGATGAAGATTTCTTTCCGCGCGGCGAGAAGTATCGGCCGACCCCGCTGATCAACGATGGCCCGGCTTCGCTGGTGTGCTCGGACATCGAGGGATTGGAACGAGTGACGTTGCGCGAAGTGGCGTTCTGCTTCCGCATCAACGGGCATGAAGTGGTCCATCGCGCGGAGAACATCTTCGCACTGGTGGAACAAGGCATCATTCGCTGGCCGTCGATCTGGTGCATTGGGCGCGCCACATTCGAAGTGAAATTCGCGGACTCGCGGAAAACGCGGCGTCTTACTTTGATCGCTCCAAATCGCGCTTTGTATGGGCGCGATGAAGATTCCGGTTTGATCGACGAATGGCTGAAAGCGCGCGGGTTCGCCGCACAACGAGAAGAGAATGAAACCGATTCCCTGGCAGTGGCTTGAGGACATGGAAGCGCACGCCACGGTGCTGGCAGAGTGGCGCGTCGCGTGTGCCGAACAGCTTGAAGAGGCGCGGCCGTTTCTGCGGCCAACGGGCGGACGGGCCGAGTCATACCGATGCACTCACCGATTCCCTTGCTCCTGCGAGCATCGCGTGGTGATTCATGCGCCGGATCGCATGGTGGCGTGTTGCCAATGCGAGGATGGCGGCTGCGAAAAGTTCCCGCTGAAAATGGAAGACATCGCGGTGTGGGAACTGGATGCAACGAAGTTCACGCGGGCACTGGCGCGCGCTTGCGATTGTGAACCGGTGCGCGATGCGCTGGGAATTCATCGCGCGCATCAAGTGGGCGTCTGGTCGGCGGCGCGCGTGCCGGTGGTCGTCGCGTTCCCAAATGAACTGTGGCCGCTCGGCGATATGATCGCTGCCTTGTTCACCCGGCTGCGGTCTCGCTTCGTTCTGCTCACGCCGACGATGCGGTTCCTGGATGCGGTTTCCATCGAACGGCTGCACGGCATCCAATCGCGCTGTTTCGATCTCGCGACGAACCTCGTCGTCGGGCCGCGCGGTGATCTGCGGTTCGTGAAGCGTTCCGGCGAGTTGTTCGCTGAATTCGCGCCAATCGTGGATGACTCGCGCGAGGAAACGGTCGCCCGCGCGGCGTTTCGCCTGGTGGAACAATTGGATTCCGAAGACGTCATGAAAGCGCCGAGCGTTTTGACCGTGTTCCGGCTGTATTGCATGGAGGAATTGTCGGCGGATCAAATCGCTGCGCGCTGTCGCTGTGGCAAAGGGACAATCATCAATCGTCTCCATCGCATCCGCAAGCGAACCGGCAAGGAGCCAAATGAGCTGCGCCGTTTCGCGACGCATTTCAACCGCATGGAAGAGGACGTGAGCGATGCACGGGCGCGACACATTCATCGCCGGATATTGGTTCAAGGTGGAGCAGAAGAAGAGACGGAATACTGACGGAATTGACCGCAGGTTGACCGCGGTCAACACCGATTAGCGCTCGTGTTTACGGGCGCTTTTTCATTTTCGGAGCACGCGCCGTTGACCGTTCCACCGTTTTCAAAGGCCAGTCGCATGAAGCGAATGGCTGAAGAACAACGGTGAAAAAACGGAACGCCACTAAAATACCCGCGCTTTGCGGACCTGCGCTGAACGCGCCCGCGATGCTGACGCGGCATGATCTGGCGAAACAACTGCGCGTTTCGACGCGGACAGTCAGCGAGTGGCAGCAGGATCGAAGCATTCCCTACATCAAAGTGGGCAAGGTCGTTCTCTTTTACTGGCCTGATGTCGTTTCGCATCTGCGTGACAACTACCGCGTCGCTACGGCCACGGAAGCGACAAA
>DATHKK010000821.1:0-6094 GCA_035489355.1 Candidatus Limnocylindria bacterium | reverse complement strand
CTGACGCCTTCGGGTGTCTCGGTTGATTACACTCGAACGAGACAGTCGTTCGGTCGATCCTCGTTTCAGCCAATGTTTTACGGCGATTTTTCGCCAAGCCTCGGAATGCAATCCGGCTGTCTTGTTTCGGTTCACTGCGAAAAATTTCTTCATTGGACGAATTTTTTTGAGCGTTCGGCTCTTTCGCACCGTCAGTCGCACGTTACTATACGACGACTCAGGGAAAGTCCTGAGGGCGAGTTCCGGGGCGTGAGGGAGGAACAAGGCTGAACCAGATGAGTGAATGATCAGTAACCCGATTTTGCCGCCGCACACCGCCGACCCGTGGATGATTTTCCACGAAGGATCTTATTTCTACTGCCAGAGCGCGGGTGGCGACACTGGCATCCGCATCCGCCGCGCGCCTTCCATCGCTGAAATCGCCCATGACGAAGGCTCGGTCGTCTGGACCGCTCCGTCGCGCGGCATGAACTCGCGTGAAATCTGGGCGCCCGAACTCCATTTCATCGAGGGCAAGTGGTTCATCTATTACGCCGCTGACGATGGCGACAACGTGAACCATCGGATGTGGGTGTTGGAGTCGGAAACTTCGGACCCGCTTGGCGCTTACTTCTGCCGAGGCTGCCTGAAGACTGATGGCTGGGCCATCGATGGCACGCCTCTCCTATTGGCGGATGGCCGCAAGTTCTTCGTGTGGTCCGGCTGGCGCGGCCAAGAAAACGGCCAGCAGAATCTTTACATCGCGCCGATGAGCAATCCTTACACGCTCAGCGGCCCGCGCGTGCTCGTCTGCGAGCCGGATCAATCGTGGGAACGCGTGGCGATGCCGATTTGCGAAGGTCCGCAAGTGCTTCAGAATAGCGGCAAGACTTTCATCGTTTACTCCGCGAGCGGCAGTTGGACGGAGGATTACTGCCTCGGATTGCTGACGAATGAAGATGGGGACGTGTTGAATCCCGGCGCGTGGAAGAAGCGCCCAACACCCGTCTTCAAAAAGACCGAACAAGTGTGGGGCCTCGGCCATTGTTCGTTCGTGAAGTCGCCTTGCCGCACGCAGGACTTCATCATTTACCACGCGAAATCTTCCAGGAAAGAAGGCTGGGCCGACCGCGATGTTCACGCGAAGGAATTCGTCTGGACGGTGGATGGCCTCCCTGACTTCGGCTCACCCGCCCCTCGCGTGCGCACGCTGCCGTTCGACTCCACATGGTCGCCAGCGGACGAGAATCTTTATCCCAAAACCCGCAACGAAATCGCCGCCTGATGCACGAAACCCCTTTCGCTTTTACCAAAAATTTCGCAGGCGTCGCCAATGCTCCAGCGTGGGTGATCAACCCCACTCGTTCTCGATTCGATGGATTACGTGGATGTCTGAAATCGCTGCTTGGAACAATGGTCGTCCTAGGCATGACAGGCGCGAGCTTTGGCGACAGCCTGCCGGGTAAAGTGAAAGTGATCACGGAACGCGACGGAGCCAGCACCCGGTTTTCGATCAAGAATTTCGAGACGATCGACATGACGGCCACGCTCGAAGTCGGCTCGGCGAACATGAAGAGCAGCGTGCCGTTACCCTGCACGGTCACGATTCCTGCGGGGAAGATGGTTGAAGCGTTTACGCTCACTCCCACCACCGACCGCGACAATGATTGGTCGTTCACTTACACCAATCATTACACGGTGGGTCGGCGCGATGCGGTGCATGACGACTCTTATCTCTATTCGTTGCCCTACGCTGCCGGGACGAGCTTCAAGGTGACGCAAGGTTATCACGGAACCTTCAGCCACACCGGGCCAGATGAATTTGCCATCGATTGGAAGATGCCCGAGGGCACGCCGATCATGACGGCACGCGGCGGAACGGTCGTCTCCGTGAGAGATGGATTCGATAAGGGCGGGCCTCATCGCAAGTTCGAGGATTGCGCAAACCTCGTTGTCATCCAGCACGAGGACGGCACGATGGCGCACTATTGTCACCTCTCGCCGCACAGCGCGAAAGTGAAAGTCGGCCAAAAAGTGCGCGCCGGCGATGCGGTGGCGGCTTCCGGCAACACCGGCTTCACCAGCGGACCGCACTTGCACTTCGCCGTGTTCAAAGCGCGTAGCGGCTTCGGGCGCGAAACGATTCCCGTGAAATTCCGCACCGCCGACAAACCCAGCGTGACGCTGACTTCCGGCCAGACCTACCGCGCCGCCGATCCGGCGGTGATGGCGCGGAACTAAATTCGCGTCGGTCGGATTCAGGCGACGGCTGCATTTTTCTCGTTCACTTCGGCCCCTGTGGCACAGACTGGCTGCATGAAACCTGTGCTGCGAATGATTGTGTTGATCCTGGCACTCGCCGGCTTTCTCTTCTTCTTTTCGTTCAACATCGAAAACCTCGGACCGAAGCAAACCGTGACGGTGGGATTCAACTTGTCGCCCTGGCTCACCTGGTCGCGCATCAAGGGCGTGGGTGATTTCGGGAAGTCAGTCGAAGTGAACTTTCTGTCGTGGTCTTCGCTGGGATTGGCGGCCGGCATCGCGCTGCTCATGCTGCGCTCGCGGATCAAGTGACCGGCTCAATCAATCTGACTTTTCTGAATTGTCCTCCGCCTCGCGTTCTGCTTCCTCCAGTGCTTTCTGGATGAGCTTCTCATGTTCCTCCTGAATTTTCTTACGGGTCGCGCGCACGTCGAGCAACGCGGTGATAATCGCCGCAATGGTACACAGGAAACAACTGCCCCAGTAGGTGAGAAACGCCACGCCCGTGAGCCGGTCACGCAACACCGTTTGGCCCCAGACCAAAAGTCCGAAAGCGAGGGCCAGGAAAAGCAGACCGAACCAACGGCGCAATGCGTCGGCTGATTTGGGCATGGGCCAAGTTTATGAAACTGCGATTCGAATCCCAAGCGTGAAGTGGCCAAATGTTACGGTCACGCAAACCTTCTCGATAGAATCGCGGACCATTACTTGCCGAACAACCTCATCACTTTCGGATGAATGCGCGTGCGGGACCATTCACCAGCGATCACGATGCGTCCGCTTTCCAGAAACAGTCCATGCGTCATGCAGCGCGGCAAGTCATCGAGATGATGCGTGACGACGAGCAACTGTGTTCCGCGCGCGGCCACAGCTTCCAAGGCTGCGGCAAAGTCTCGTTTGGAAGCCGTGTCCAACCCATCGAAAGGCTCGTCCAAAATCAACAGTTCCGGCTCGTGGACGAGCGCACGCAACGTCAGAATTTTCCGAAGTTCGCCGAAGGACAGGCTGTTCATGCTCTTGTCGCGCAACTGCTGCAGGTCGAACTCCCGCATGAGCTTGCGCACCTTTCGTAGTTGCGAGGCCGTCGGCACGTCCATGAGTCCGACGCTGGAAAAGAAACCAGAGGCCACGACCTCTTCCGCCGTGATTTGCTCACGGTAATGAGTTTGCAACAGCGGCGAAACGCAGCCGATGCGCCGGCGCAGATCCCAGATCGTGTTGTCCGCCGTGAACTCGAAGCGACTCACGCGCGCGCCAAACATCGGATACAGATCGCTCGCGATCAGTTTGAGGAACGTCGTCTTGCCCGCGCCATTCGCGCCCAGCACGACCCAATGCTCGCCGCGCCACAATTGCCAATCGATCCCGTGCAGCACCTTTTGACGATCGAGAAACACGTCCGCGTTCTCGATGCAAATCAGCGGAGTGGCGTTATGGCAGGGCGCGCTGTCCTCAGTTCGCCGAGTTGGCGCAATATCCTTTGATTCAACGCGGATCTTCGGCGGCGCGGTGAGGACGCCGCGCCCTGCCTGACGCAAATGTCCATCCTCGAACTCGGCGACGTGCGTGATGATCGAAAGGACTTCATCGTCGCGGTGCGTCGTGTAAACGATCTGCGTTCCACCTTTGGCGATCGTCTCAATCATTCGCAGCAGTTCACCTCGGAAGCGAGCGTCGAGTCCGTCACAAACTTCATCGAGCAAGAGAATGCGCGGCGAACCCACGACGGCGCGGGCGATCAGGATTTTTCGCAGTTCGCCGGTGGAAAGCGTTTGCATGTCGCGCGGCAACAACGGCGCGATGCCGAGCTTCGCCGCCAGCGCCTCCGCCTGCCGCTTCTGAGCGCGCGTGAGCTTCACGTAAAGCATGTCGCTCTGCGCGAAGCCGGTGTGGATGACGTCACGGCCAGTCATGAGCCAATCCTGTTGGAGGTAACGTTCCTGAGTTTCCGGCGAGACCAGCGCGATGTGGCGCTTCACTTCGATGGCCGTCATTTGCGTGCTGCCGTCGAGACAGTAAATCCGATAGCCACGGTTCGGCACCGGCCAAAGCTCGCCGCGCAGCAGGCGCAGGAAAGTGCTTTTCCCGGAACCATTCGCGCCGTGAATCATCCAATGCTCACTGCGGCGCAACGACCAAATGATGTTCCGCAGCACGGTGGGGCCGTTCAGCATCACGTCCACCTGGCGAAGTTCGATCAAAGGTTTCTGGTCCAAGCGCAGGAAACAAAACACCAGACCGGGACGGAACTCCAAACACCAAATCCGAGGAACGACGTGAAAGGTGGGCCGCGTCGCTCCGTGCGCCGGTGCCGAGCAGGAAGCGGCTCGTTTTCTGTCGTTAGCGGCGCGCGCGGAGCGACGCGCCCCACCGTCAAATGGGCTTCGATCAATCGCGACGCAGGCGATAGAAGCGTTGGGTGTTCGTCTGAAGATCGATCGCGGTGCGAGGACCAGAGGTGAAGGCGAGTCCGAGATTCGTCAGCAGCGTCCACAAATTCGTTTCAGAGAATCCCGCGCGCACTTCCACCGCGTAGGAGTAGCCGATGTCCGCATTGAAGCTAAGGGTCACTTGATTGCTCGCGGCGTGAATCGTGTGAATCCGAACGGGAGGCAAATACGTGATGACCAATTGCGGCGAACCCGCGGGGTCCTGCAACTCGCGCGAGCCGAAGCGGCGCGCGGTGAACCGGCTCAATTCGTCCTCCGTCTTCAGCATCCAGCCGAAGTTGGATTCAGGATGGTCGAGCCAGAATTGAACGTCTCCCAACGCCCCACCGGATTCGAAGAAATAAGGTTCCGAGCTGACGCCGGCGATGCCTGCGCTGCTGCTAATTGCATCGGAGTAATCGGTTCCCTCTAATCCGCCCGGCGCGGTCCAGCCGTTCGTGTTCCAAAAACTGTGCGACCATGTGGCGTCTCCGGCCAGGGCGGGCAAACCAAACCCTGGCGACGTGCTCGGAGTCGGGTTAGCGCCTTCGCCCCAGGCGCGCAACATCCGGCGCAGCGAGAACACGGAATCGGTGTTGCCATCGACTGGAGTTCGCGTGACCCAAACGTAGAGGCCCACATCGGTGACGGTCGCGCCCGCGGGCACCGCTGCCGCGACGTCGAATTGGATCAAGGCGCGATTGCTCGTGCCATTCTGGGTGGTGCCAGAAGAAATCCAATTGCCGGTGCCCATGCTGTTGCTGGGCCAGAGTTCAATCAGCGTCGCGTCGGCTACCGGGAAAAGCGTCACGGTTTCCGCATGGAGAAAAGCGCCCGCCACGGAACAGAAAAGCCCGATGAGCCACAGGATCCTTGGCGGGCGCAGGGGAACGGTCATGCCCTGACTCTACAGGATTCCGACCTCACCGCGGATCTGAGTGTTCACTTTGTCGAACGGTGTCGTGACGGTGCCGCCGCTCAGCAGGTGCTCCTGAGCTTCATTGGCGTAGCCCGGAATGATGCGATTGAGCTGCGCCTGCGTGGCGCCCAGGTGCTTGCGGATGATTTCGCCGAGCACAGAACGATAGTCCGTGGTGCGCTTCAGGTAACTGCCATCGATGGCAAACATCGAACCGGCCGCGCCAGGTGCCCATTGCAATCCTGCCAAGAGGCCTGCTTCCGCAGTTGAGCAATTGAACACCCCGGAGGGATTGCCCTTGTTGTAGCCCTTGACCGCTCCGCCGGCGACCCACATGGCGCTGGCTTCGGCGTGGTCGGTGCCGTTGTCGTTGTTCTCGCGCGACGTGCGGCCGAACTCGGAGAGAGTCACGACCACGAGGTTGTTCCAACTCACGTTTTGGGCGTAGAGTGAAAAATATTTTCGCAGCGCGTAAATGGACCAGCCGATAACGCGTTGCAGATCG
>DATHKK010000820.1:0-12136 GCA_035489355.1 Candidatus Limnocylindria bacterium | reverse complement strand
AATCACGGTGAGCACCGACGCGATGCCGATTTCCGCCGCAACCAATTTGCGCAGGAGCTCATCCACGCCTTTGATCGGCTGATTCTTGAACGCGACGATGATGTCGCCCTCCCGTAAGCCAGCCAGCCGCGCCGGACTGCCAGGTTCAACGCCGACAACCAGCACGCCACGATCTTGATTGAGCCGATAGTGTCGCCGCAATCGCGCGTGAATCGGCGTGGTCTGGCCCGCGATGCCGACGTAGCTGCGGCGCACGCGTCCTTCTTTCACGAGCCATCCGGTGATGAGTTGCGCCGTGTTGCTGGCGATGGCGAAGCAGATGCCTTGTGCGGGCAGAATCACCGCCGTGTTCACACCGATGACTTCGCCGCGCGAATTAACGAGCGGCCCGCCGGAGTTGCCGGGATTCAACGCGGCGTCGGTTTGAATGATATCGTCCATCAGCCGCCCGGTTTGCGAACGCAGCGAACGGCCGAGCGCGCTCACGACGCCAGCGGTCACCGTTGCCTCGAAGCCGTAGGGACTGCCAATAGCGATGGCGAGTTGGCCGACGCGCAGGCGCGAGGAGTCCGCGAACTTCACGGGCGCGAGGTTCGGCGCATACACGCGCAGCACCGCGAGATCGGACTCCGGGTCTTCACCAATCAACACCGCGTCAGGCCGCCGTCCATCAGACAACACAACCCCGATGCTCGCTGCGCCACGAACGACGTGGCTGTTCGTCAGCACCAATCCATCGGGAGAGATGATGAAGCCCGAGCCGCTGCCAGCCCCTTCGCGCTGACCTTGCGCGGTCTGGACTTTTTTGGTGACTTCGATCCGCACCACGGAAGGCCCGACACTTTCCACTCCATGCACGACGGCCTGCGAGTAGGCATCGAAGAGCGTCGCGTCGGTATCTGGCACGCCGATGCGTGGTTCACTGTGCGTCGGAGCGGGAGCATTCTCTCGCTCTTCGTCAGAAACAATTTTCGTAATGGGAGTATCCATAAAAATCCTCAAGCAACATGGGTGATGATTTCTTCGGGATCAAATCGCGTCGTGGGCAACGCGGCGAGCTTCGTCACAATCGTTTTCTTGCTCACCATTCCAACTGAATGATCGCGCAGCTTGCCGTTGCTGAAATAGAGCAGCGTGGGAATGCTCTGAATGTTAAAACGCGCGGCGAGTGCCGGGTTCTCGTCGATGTTCACCTTCGCGACGCGCGCCTGGCCCTGCTGCTCACGCGCGATTTCGTCGAGCGCAGGCGCCAGCATCTTGCACGGCCCGCACCACTCGGCCCAAAAATCCACGACGACAGGCTGCGTCGATTGCAGCACTTCGCGGTCGAAGTTCGTTTCGTTCAGTTCAATGGTCAGTTTCATAATTCAATTTCTCCCGTAATGAGCTTTCGCGTTTCGGTTCAAAGTCGTGCAACTCCGCCAGCAGCCCGTCGAGGTCGAGCGGCGCCGTGGTCATGTGCAATTGACCGCCGACACGCGGCCACTCTTCGCGTGGACGGTCGCGGTAGAGCTCGATGCCGTTGCCGTCCGGGTCGCGCAGGTAAATCGCTTCGCTCACGCCGTGGTCGGAAGTGCCTACGATGCACACGCCGTAATCGAACAGCTGCTTGAACGCGCGCGCGAGTTCCCGCCGGTTCGGATAAAGAATCGCGAAATGGTAAAGCCCGGTGCGTCCGGGCTGCGGTTGCGACGCGCCTTCGCCCGCCCACGTGTTGAGGCCGATGTGATGATGATACCCGCCCGCCGAAAGAAACGCTGCGCTCCCGCCACAGCGCTGCGTGACCTCGAACCCGAACGCGTCGCGATAAAATTTCAGCGCGCGCTCGAGGTTCGAAACGGTCAGATGCACGTGGCCGATGCAGATTTTAGGGTGAATGACGGCGTTCATGACAGGCTTTCCCATCGTTCGTTTGTTCAGTTTATCAATCAACGCAGGCCGCCCGTGATGACGTATGTCTCTCCAGTGATCCACGCCGAATCCGGCGACGCGAGAAACACGGCCGCGGGCGCAATGTCCTGCACTTGCCCGATGCGGCCGAGCGGAGTCTGCGATTCCATTTGCTTGCGGAAATCGCTCTCGTGCAAGCCAGCGCTCCGCACGCCTTCCGTCTCCACCATGCCCGGATTGATGGCGTTGACGCGAATCTGTCGCGGCCCAAGTTCCTTCGCCAGCACGCGCGTGATGGCATCGACCGCGCCTTTCGTCGCTGTGTAAACTGCCGTGTTCGGCGGCCGAAATGCTTCACCGCTTCCTGCGTTGTCAGCAGCAGGCCGAGCACGTTCAAGTTGAACTGTTTGTGGTAGTGCTCTTCGGTAATGCCTTCGAGCGGCGAGAACTCGTAAATGCCTGCGTTGTTCACGAGCACATCGAGCTGGCCGAACGCCTTTTTCGCTTCCGCAAAGAGACGATCGATGTCCGCCTTCTTCGCGACATCCGCCTGTACCGCGACGGCCCTGCCGCCGTTCTTCGTAATCTCACCAACGACCCGATCCGCTCCCTCTTTGCTGGAAGAGTAGTTGACGACCACCGCCGCGCCTTCCGCGGCCAGTTGTTTGGCGATCTCGGCGCCGATGCCCTTGGATGCTCCTGTGACGACCGCCACTTTTCCCGCAAGTTTTTTCGCGCTCATAATATTTCCTCGCTAGTCTTCGCTTTGATGATCGAACTCCGTTGTGGTCGTTCGAATCTTCATCATCGCTGGCGACGTTGCGCTGGTGGCGTGCCAGGAGGTATGCGAGCAATGATGAACTGCAGAATCTGCCGTGCTGGCGCGGGTTTGCTCGTCGTTACGGGGATTCGTCGGCTGGGGCAAGACTAGAAACGCAAGTGCGTTGTTCACCCGATTTGCGTTGTTTCGCAACGCAACGGAGTTGCGCGACGGCGGAGAAAGGATTAAGAACGGCGCATGAGCACTTTGACCGCTCCGCGCAACGAGAGGCTCAGCTCGCTTGACAGTGGCGACCCCGCTGCGTTGCTCGCGCGCACTCAAGACCTGAGCCGCCGCCTCTCCGAGCGCGAAGAGTTTTACCGTTCCATTCTCGAAAGCCTCGGCGAGGGCATCATCATCACAGACCGCGAGAGCCGTATTCTTTACGCGAACTCGCGCGTCGAGTGTTTCACCGGACGTCCACGCTCTGAACTCATTGGCGCCATCAGCTACGAATTGCTCACGCCGAAAGAGGAGTGGCCTGCGATGCGTCGCCGGCTCAAGGAACGGCTCGCCGGCAAAGAGGAAAGCTACGAGCACGAGATCCGCAAAGACGGCGAGCACCATTGGATCTCCGTGCGCGCGCTGCCGTATCGCAACGCGCGGGGCCATATCGTCGGCACCATTGGTCTACTCTCGTGCATCAAGGAGCGCAAGACGCTGGAATTCGAGAACGAGTATTTGCAGGAAGAGTTGCGGGGCAATTACCACGCGATCCTCGGCGACAGCCCGGCCCTCAAGAAAGTGCTCGCGCAAATCGAGATGGTCGCGCCGACCAATGCCAGCGTGCTCATTCTTGGCGAGTCCGGCACCGGCAAGGAACTCGTCGCCCGCGCCATTCACGATCGCAGCCCGCGCAAAACCGCCGCACTCGTCCGCGTGAACTGCGCCTCGATCCCGCGCGAACTCTTCGAGAGTGAATTCTTCGGCCACGTGCGCGGCGCGTTCACCGGCGCGGTGAAGGATCGTGTGGGCCGTTTCGAACTCGCGCACAGCGGTACGCTCTTCCTCGATGAAATTGGCGAAGTGCCGCTCGAACTTCAGAGCAAACTCTTGCGCGTGTTGCAGGAAGGCCAGTTCGAGAAAGTCGGCGAAGACCGCACGCGCACCGTCGATGTGCGCATTATCGCCGCGACCAACCGCGACCTCGAAACCGAAGTGAAGGCCGGCCGCTTCCGCCAGGACCTCTACTATCGCCTCAGCGTTTTCCCAATCGATCTGCCGCCGTTCCGCGACCGCGCCGAAGACATCACCGCGCTCGCGCAACATTTCCTCGAACAATCCGCCCGCAAACTCGGCGTCACTGTCCCGCGCCTGACGTCGGTGCAGGTGAAGGAACTTCAATCCTACGACTGGCCCGGCAACGTCCGCGAGTTGCAGAACATCATCGAACGCGCTGCGATCTGCTCTCGTAACGGCCACGTCGCTCTCGGCCTGCGCGCCGCGAGCAACGTGGTCGCTGGCGCTTCGCGCAAATCCGACTTTCGTTCCAGAACCGCGCCTTCGTCTCTCGACGATCTTAAAGAGCGCGAGCGCAATCTCATCCTCGAAGCCCTTGCCAAAACCCGCGGCAAAATCTACGGCCCTGACGGTGCCGCCGCGCTGCTCGGCCTCAAACCCACGACGCTTTCTTCGCGCGTGCATCGCATGGGCTTGAAGAAATTCGTGGCAGAGCGCGAATGATCGGGAGGTGTTGAGTCAGTAACTTTCTTCCGTCTGACGGCCGCGCGCTCGCCGGATTCGTGCTGCGCAAGGAGTGAAAAATTAAGACGACGGCTTCCATCTCTCGTTCGGCTGCGCGAAAGAAAACCGCGGAAGCAAAGGATGGGGTGGCCGACGGGACTCGAACCCGCAACAGCCAGCTCCACAAGCTGGGACTCTACCATTGAGCTACGACCACCAATCCGGGGCGCGAACGTAGTTTTACCCGCGCGACGCGTCAAGCTTGCCGGCGAAATGGAGTGCGCAATTTTCATGTTTGCCGCCTCCCGGCCCGCTTGTTAGCTTGCGCGCCATGTTCACGGGCAGCTTTCGATGCGACTGGTTCGGCGGCTACTTTAGCCGGGCGATCCTGCGGAGGCTGCGTTAACTCGCTTCCAACTGCCGCAGGTCGCCACCTGCGGTTTCTTTTTGGTGACGACCTCCGGCCCAACTCATTGAACTCATGATCATTGTTCTCAAACCGGATACTTCGAAAAAAGACGAAGCGGCTGTGCTCCGTGAAATCAA
Source organism: Candidatus Limnocylindria bacterium (assembly GCA_035489355.1). Classification (GTDB taxonomy): domain Bacteria; phylum Verrucomicrobiota; class Verrucomicrobiia; order Limisphaerales; family SIBH01; genus JANNGC01. Next base: position 7,197 of record DATHKK010000820.1, on the reverse strand, counting down.
AAAGCTCGGCTACAAACCCCACGTCATGCGCGGCGTCGAGCGCGTCGTCATCGGCGCGATCGGCGACGAACGCACGCACCAGAATCTCGAGACACTGACCACGTGGCCGCAGGTCGAGAAGGTCATGCCCGTGCAGAAACGCTACAAGCTCACGAGCCGCGAGGCGCACAAAGGCAACTCGACCATCACGTTGCCGAACGGAACGGTGATTGGCGGCAAAAAGATGGTGGTCATGGCGGGACCGTGTTCCGTGGAGAGCGAGACGCAGTTGCTCACCACGGCGGAGGCCGTCGCGAAAGCCGGGGCCACTGTGCTTCGCGGCGGAGCGTTTAAGCCGCGCACGTCTCCTTACGAATTCCAGGGACTCGGCGAAAAGGGTTTGAAACTATTGGCGAAGGCGCGCAAGCAAACAGGTCTCGCCGTCATCACTGAACTGCTTTCCGAGCAACAGGCGGAGATGGTCGCCGAATACGCCGACATCCTGCAAATCGGCGCGCGCAATTCGCAGAACTTCCAATTGCTCATTGCCGCCGCGAAAACCGGCAAGCCTGTCTTGCTGAAACGCGGCCTCTCGATGAAGATTGAAGAATGGCTTCTGGCGGGCGAATATGTCCTCGCGAACAACAACGCCAACCTGATGTTCTGTGAGCGCGGCATCCGCACGTTCGAGACTTATACGCGCAACACGCTCGATCTTTCGACCATTCCCATCATCAAGAAGGAATCACACTGCCCGATTGTAATCGACCCGAGCCAGGGCGCGGGCCGCGCGGACCTGGTGATGAATATGTGCAAAGGCGCGGTGGCGATGGGCGCGGACTCCTTGCTCATCGAGGTGCATCCGAATCCCGCCGAAGCGTGGAGCGACGGCGCGCAGCAACTGACACTCGATGGATTCGCAAAGCTGATGGAGGAATTGAAGCCATTCATTGCCGCAGCGGGAAGGGAGTGACCAATGAAACTTCCCGAAGGCATTTTTACAGTACCGGAGTTCTTATTGCCTGCTGAATGTGCCGATTACATCGCTCTGAGTGAGAAAATTGGTTATGAGGCAGCAACTCCGGCCACAATTGACGGCGCAAAATTGCAGCCTGAAATCCGGAATAACAATCGAGTCATTTTGGATGATAGCGAACTTGTCCAGGCACTGTGGCTCCGCGCCGTTCAGCACGTCCCAACAGTCTTGAACGGTCGGCAGGCGATTGGTTTCAACGAACGGATTCGTTTTTATCGTTACGATCCGAGCCAGCAGTTTGCCGGTCATGTTGATGCGCCGTTTCGTAGAGCAAATGGAGAAGCGAGCCAGCTCACGTTCATGATTTACCTCAACCAGGAATTTGAAGGCGGGGAGACGAAGTTTGATGAAGTCGAGATCGTGCCAAAAACCGGCATGGCTTTGATTTTTCAACACCAACTCTTTCACGAAGGCGCGACAATCAGGAAGGGACGCAAATACGTTCTTCGCACGGACGTGATGTACAATCCTCCCGGTCGGTTTAGTAGTAGGTGAAAACAAAGTGGCGCCAGCATCCTGCTGGCGAACTACGCTTCGTTTCAGCAAACTGCGCCGTGTCTTCGGTGACCGTCGATCCAATGCGTCTCCGCGCCGCCTTAAGCAAGGCGACGACTGAGTTGCTCGCGCAGCGGAACGCACAGGGTTTCTGGGCCGGCGAGTTGAGTAGCAGCGCGCTCTCGACCGCGACGGCTGTGGCGGCGCTGGCGGTGGTGGGGCGTGAATCTCCAATCCCAAATTTCCAATCGCCAATTGACTCGGGCCTGCGCTGGCTTGCCGAGCATCAGAACGCCGACGGCGGTTGGGGCGACACGACGGTAAGTCTGAGCAACATCAGCACGACGACGTTGTGTTGGGCGGCGTTTGGCGCGGCTGGCGCGGATGAAGAATTCGCCGAGACGATTCGGAACGCGCTGCGCTGGCTCGCACACCACAGCGTGGCCCCGGCGTCCCGCCGGGTTGAATCTCACGATAAGAACTGCGCCGCTTGTGACGATTCCGCGGAACCCGACGGGACGGCGGGGGCACGTTTTGCGGACCAACTCGCGGTGGCGATCATTGCGCGCTACGGAAAGGACCGGACGTTCTCTGTTCCCATTCTCACGATGTGTGCGCTCGCCGGACGGCTCGGAAAAGGCCGTGATGCCTGGCGACACGTGATTCCCCTTCCATTCGAACTGGCGGCGTGTCCGCATCAACTCTTCGCGGCGTTGCGCCTGCCGGTGGTGAGCTACGCCTTGCCGGCATTGATCGCGATCGGACAGGCGCGGCACGTTGACGCGCCGTCGCGCAATCCGATTGCCCGACTGCTTCGTATCGCGACGCGGAAGAAAACTTTGCGCAAGCTCACGGAGATCCAGCCAGTCAACGGCGGTTTCCTCGAAGCCACGCCGATCACGAGCTTCGTGACGATGAGCCTGGCTGGCAGCGGACAAGCGAAGCACATCGTCACACAGTGCGGATTGGAGTTTCTCCTGAAGTCCCAGCGCGCCGACGGCAGTTGGCCCATCGACACAAATCTCGCCACGTGGTGCACGACACTCGCGGTCGATGCGTTGCCCGCCTCTCAATTCTCAATTCTCAATCCTCAACTCATCGACTGGCTGCTCCGGCAGCAATACACGACCGAACATCCTTACACCCACGCAGCGCCGGGCGGCTGGGCCTGGACGGATTTGCCGGGCGGCGTGCCGGACGCCGACGACACCGCGGGCGCGCTGTTGGCACTGTGGAAAATGCGGAGTGCGGAGTGCGGAGTGCGAAGTGAAGAAACTCAGCACGCCGCCGAGGCTGGTATTGGTTGGTTGCTCGATTTGCAAAATCGCGATGGCGGGATTCCGACATTCTGCCGCGGCTGGGGCGCGCTGCCGTTCGATCACAGCAGCGCTGACATTACAGCGCACGCCATTCGCGCGTGGCTGGCGTGGCGCGAGGCATTGTCCGCACCACTTCGCGAGGTAGTGGATGGTACGACGAAGAAAGCCGTTCAATTTCTGATTCGCTCGCAACGGGCCGATGGCGCATGGACGCCTCTTTGGTTCGGCAACGAGTTCGCGACGAAGGAGGAAAATCCGATCTATGGAACGAGTCGTGTGCTGGCCGCGTTGGTAGTGGTCCACCACGCCCAGGCTGAAACTGCGCTGGCTTCAGCTATTGCACGAGCCGTGCAGTTTCTCGTGAGCACGCAGTTGCCCGACGGCTCGTTCAGCAACGATGGGACTCATTCATCGACCGAGGAAACCGCGTTGGCCGTATCGGCGCTGGCCCGCGCTCTTCCGGCAAATCTTCTGCCATCCGAGACCGCCAGTGCCGTCCAGGCTTCGCTCACGCGTGGCTGTGATTGGCTGGTTCAGCGCGTGAACTCCGGCGCATGGGTTCAGCCCGCGCCGATCGGATTCTATTTCGCCAAACTCTGGTACTTCGAGCGCCTCTATCCGTTGATCTTCACGGTGGACGCGCTGCAGGCCGTGGCTTCCATCCAGCATCTTATGCCAGAGCCTCAATGACCTTCTCCGCTTCAATCACTTGCTCGCACGCCTGAACGCTTTACAGTTCTCCCTTTAATGGAGTCGTCGATCATTCTCGAAAATCCCGATCTCGTGCGCGACGAAATGCGCGCGATGGATTCCGCCGCCCGAGCGCGGGGCGAACAGTATTTCGCGGAGGGACGCGTGCAAAATCTCCGGCGCGAAAAGCGGGCCGGTGAATTCCTGGCCGAAGTCCAAGGCTCCGAATTGTACGCGGTGCGCGTTCATATCGACGAGGAAGGTGCCGTCGAGACTTCGTGTTCCTGCCCGCTCAAGCTCGATTGCAAACACATCTACGCGACGCTCAAGGGGTTGCTGGTCGAGCACACGCGCGGGCATGTGCATGCTTTGTCCGCGATGCAAAAGGCCAATCCGGTGGCACGATCCCGGCCGGGGACTTTCGATGAGCAAGTGGCGGCGGCGCTTGGCCGGGCGTTGACCGCAAAGGAACAAACTTTTCTGAAAAACCTGGCGCGCATCTACGAGCAGTGCCGTGTGCGCCGCACCATCACGTACTGGGACTTTCAGGAAATGGGCCTGCCGCTCGGCGGCCCGGGCTGGGAAGGGCTGAAGATTTGGCCAACGTTTCCGGAAACACTGCGACAGTTTTGGCTCTACGTGGCCCACGCGGCGGCGCAGCGCGGAGCGATGATCCCGGAGTTTTTGCAAGCAGTGTCTGACGTTGCGCACATCGACGAAGAATTGCGCCGCTGGCAGCGCGCGAAGGAAATCGAGCGGTGGAAGTCGGCGCTCGGCCAGGCGCATCCCAGCCATTTGGAAGTCATCAACACAAGCGCGCCTGTCCAACGAGTGGACATGCGGGTCGTCTTTCACGAACGCGCCGCGGTTTTGGAATGGCTCCCGGCGGGCAAAGAGAATTTCGCACCGATGAAGATGATGCAGACGCGCGAACTGCAACGGCAGTTGCGCGAGAGTGAAGCGGAACTCACGACCGAAGCGGAATGGATCTGGCAGGCCTTCGAGCCTAAGTGGAGCCTCTCCAACCAGACGGAGATGGAATACTTCCAGTTGGACGCCCAGCGCAGCCTCGCGCGACTATTTCGGATGCCGCCACTGCAATCGCGCCTCGTGTCCGCGCGCGGCGAACCGCTGCAATTCATCGCCGAACCTTTGCAGTGGCATCTCGATCCCGCGAAGGACGAGGACGATGATTACCGCATCCGCCTCACACAGGCTGATGGCGCGCCCGTGCCGCCGACTTTGTGCGTGCTCCCCGGACGTCCGCGCCTTTACGTGACCGCGGAAAAAGTTTTTCCCGGTCCGCCGCTCGATGATCATGTCCTCGATCCGAACAGCGAGAACCGCATTCCGGCGCCCGCATTGGAGAGCCGTGGCGGCGCGGCCATGCTGCGCACCTTCGGTCTCGAAATGCCGCCCCGCTTGCGCGATCGCGTGCATGTCGTACCGCTGTCGATTCATCTCACGTGCGAGTTGCGCGCGTCCTATGCCGGCTCGAGCGCGGAGGTTTGTGTCATTGAAGCGCAGGCGGCGACGCCGGACGGACGCACGCGCGAAAAATGGAACGGTTACACGTGGGAACGCGCCGGACGCGCGGCCAAAGAGGAAAAAAAGAACGGTATCATCACTCTCCACGATCGGCAGGGCATCAGCGAACCGCTGGCGATTCTTGCGCCGTTGGAGGCGAAATGGGACACGTTCCAGCGTGCCTTCTCGATACGCCTTACGAAGAAATTCGCGGACAACTTCGCCGCGTGGATCAAATCGGTGCCACCGCACGTTCACGTGGAGTTGAAGGGCGAACTGGCGTCGTTCACGCAGGACGCCATCGCCGGCCGCGTAAAGCTCGATGTGTCGGAAGCCGAGATCGATTGGTTCGATCTGCGCGTGGTGCTCGATGTGACCGACACGACGCTGACGCAGGAAGAGTTGAAGTTGCTGTTGAATGCGCGCGGCGGTTATGTGCGCTTGAAGGATAAAGGATGGCGGCGGTTGGAGTTCAATCTTACGGAGGAGGAGGACGAACAACTGGCGCGGCTCGGCTTAAGCCCGCGCGAGTTGAGCGCCGAACCGCAGCGGCTGCACGCGCTGCAACTGGCGGACACGGCGGCGAAAAAATTTCTGCCGCAGCCGCAGTTCGAGCGCATCGTGCGGCGCGTGGACGAAATCAAGGCGCGCGTGACGCCGGACATTCCCGCGACCGTGAAGGCCGAGTTGCGACCCTACCAGCGCGATGGATTTCATTTTCTCGCTTATCTTTCGGCCAATAATTTCGGCGGAATTCTAGCGGATGACATGGGTCTCGGAAAAACCCTGCAAGCACTGGCGTGGCTGGAATGGCTGCGCACTCCAACTCCAAATTCAAAACCGGAAACACAACTCAACCCGTCCCTGGTCGTGTGCCCGAAGAGCGTGACGGACAATTGGCGCGCTGAGTCGGAACGCTTCGCTCCCGGTTTGCGTGTGAAGGTTTGGCATGCCGGGGACGTGAAGAACCTTCCGGCGCAACTCGCGGACGCTGACCTGCACGTGTTGAATTACAATCAGCTCCGGTCGCTCGGCGAGGGCCTGGCGGACGTGCGCTGGCTGGCGGTGATTCTCGACGAGGGGCAATACATCAAGAACCCGAGTTCCATTACGGCTATGATCGCGCGTTCGTTGCGCGCGCAGCATCGGCTCGTGCTCTCCGGCACGCCGATCGAAAACCGGCTGATGGATCTATGGAGCCTGATGTCCTTCGCCATGCCGGGTGCGTTGGGCAGTCGCGCGCAGTTCACGAAGATTTACGACTCGAAGGAAGACCCCTTCGCGCGCCGTCGTCTCTCCGCGCGCGTGCGTCCGTTTCTGTTGCGGCGCACCAAATCCCAAGTGGCCAAAGACCTTCCCGACCGCACGGAGGAAGACTTGTTCTGCGAAATCGAGGGCGAACAAAAGACGCTTTATCGCGCGGAACTGAAGCGCGCGCAGCAATTGCTCCTGCGCGTCACGACGCAAAAGCAGCTCGCGCAGGAACGGTTCAATGTCCTCACGTCGCTCCTGCGACTGCGGCAGATCTGTTGTCACCCAAGGCTCGTCAAACCCGACTCGCTCGCGGCCAGCGCCAAGGTCGAGTCGCTGATGGATCAACTGGAGCCGCTCATGGAGGAGGGCCACAAGGTCCTCATTTTCTCGCAGTTCGTGGAGATGCTGGACATTTTGCGGGAAGCCATCGCCGAGCGCGGCTGGCCGTTGTTTTATCTCGCCGGGCACACGGAGAATCGCGGCGATCTTGTCAGGAATTTCCAAGCGGCCGAAGGCGCGGCCGCGTTTCTCATTTCACTCAAGGCCGGCGGCTTCGGACTCAACCTGACCGCCGCGAGCTATGTCGTCCTCTTCGATCCATGGTGGAATCCCGCCGTGGAAAACCAGGCCATCGATCGCACGCACCGCATCGGGCAGACCCGCAACGTGATCGCTTATCGGCTGCTGATCAAAGACAGCATCGAAGAAAAAATCCGCGCGCTACAAAAGACCAAGTCCGCGCTCGCGGACGACGTTTTGGGCGAAGAAAAATTTTCGCAAAGCCTCACGATCGATGAGTTGCGTTTTCTGTTTAGCGATGACGCTCCGGCGAAATGAACGTCGTGCTACCAGTCAGTTCAAGAAGCAGCCGCCGACGTAAGGAGAGTCCCATGATCG
>DATHKK010000819.1:0-3186 GCA_035489355.1 Candidatus Limnocylindria bacterium | reverse complement strand
GGCCGCCCGCGAGGCCATCGCTCTCTACGAGGTGAAGCGAATGGACGAGATGATAACCGAAGATGAGCCGCCGGAAACCTGGCAGCAACTGCCCGCGGTCTTCGGCTTGCCGGTTGAATGCGATACGCCGGCCATGGCGGGTTTTCCAGTAGTAACATGGACGGTCGCTCTGTGTGTAATTGCTGCGAGTATCACCGGCTTCATGTTCGCCGATCCTGTATTGAAAGAATTCACCCTGATACCGGCAGAGGCGGGACGATACGGAGGTCTGACGTTCATCACGTCATTCTTTCTCCACGGCGGCATCCTTCACCTCGTCAGCAACCTCTACTTTCTGATCATCTTCGGCGACAACGTTGAAGACTACCTGGGCCGATGGAAGTACGGCGCGTTGTTGCTCTGCGCAACTATTGTCGGCGATCTCGCACACATCGCTGGCGAACCGCGAGACCTGCTGCCTTGTATCGGAGCGAGCGGAGGAATTTCCGGAATCATCACTTTTTATGCGCTACAGTTTCCGCATGCGCGGCTCGGGTTGTATCTGAGAGCAGCCTATCAGCTTCAATGGATTCAATTCCCGGCCTGGGGCGGCATGGTCCTTTGGGCTTTGCTGCAAATATTCGGAGCAGTGCGGCAAATGGCTGGCTTTTCGGACGTGTCCGCACTCGCGCATCTGGGCGGTGCCACTGCCGGCTTCCTGGCTTGGCTCATGTGGCGAACCAAAAAAGAGAGAACCTGATTCTCCGTGAAATGAGCCATTGACGGAAAGCGATCTCAGAATACGCTTCTCCGCTCGTCGCCGCAGACAGACCAATGCTCCGGCTCCCGCGGAGTGAAGTGAATTCCTCTCCATGCCGGGACGGTAATCAGGCGGCCAGTTATTTCATGCTTACAATTCGAGATCTAAAAATGTCGCTGGGCGGGCGGATGCTCTTCGAGAACGCTTCGTTCCAGGTGAACTATGGCGACCGCGTTGCGCTGGTCGGACCCAACGGCGCCGGCAAGACCACGCTGTTCTCCATCATTCTCAAACAGAAAGAGCCGGAAGCGGGCGCGGTCCAGCGCGATGAGTGGACGATGGTCGGCTATCTCCCACAGGAGGGCGAAGCGCATGGCGAGGAAACGATTCTCGATGTCGCCACCGGCCGCGTGGACGAGGTGCCACGATTGGAAAAGCGGCTGCACGAATTGGAAGCGGCGGGCGATGTGTCCGGCCCTGAATACCTCGAAGCCCATGCCAAGCACGATGCGTTGAATGATCCGCAGGTGGAAACGAAGGCAAAGAAGATGTTGCGCGGACTCGGCTATCGCGACACCGACTTCGATCGCAAGGCACGGGAAATGAGTGGCGGCTGGATCATGCGCGCGCGACTGGCGCGTTTGCTCGTGATGGAACCCGACCTTCTCTTGCTCGACGAGCCGACGAACCATCTCGATCTGCTCTCGCTGCTCTGGCTGCAAAATTATCTGAAGAATTATTCCGGCGCGCTGCTCCTCATTTCCCACGACCGCCAGTTCATGGATGAAGTGGTGAGTCAGGTGCATGAAATCTCGGAGAAGAAGCTGATTGCCTACACGGGTAACTACTCCGACTACCTCCGGCAGCGTGAGGAACGTTACGAGCAGCAACTGGCCGCCTACAACAATCAGCAAAAAGAGATCGCCGCGCTCCAGCAATTCGCGGATCGCTTCCGTGCCATTCCGTCCAAGGCTTCGCAGGCCCAAAGCAAGCTCAAGCAGATCGAGCGGCTGGAGCTGATCGAGAAGCCGATGGCGCCGCGCAAGCCGTTTCGTTTTCAGATTCCCCCGCCGCCGCGCGGTGGTCAGCGCGCCGTCACCCTCGAAGGAATTCACATGGCCTATGGGGCGACGCAGGTTTATCGCGGCCTGGATCTAACCGTTGAACGCGGCGAGCGCACCGTGCTGGTGGGTCCCAATGGCTCAGGCAAATCAACGCTGCTGAAAATCCTCGCGGGCGTGGTGGAGTTTCAAAAAGGCGAGCGCAAGCTCGGGCACAACGCGAAGATTGGTTACTTCAGCCAGCATCGCGCGGACACGCTCGACCCGGAAAAAACGGTGCTCGAAGAAGTGCTCGCCAGCGCGCCAGCCATGCGCGATGACGAAGCGCGGGCGATTCTCGGCTCCTTCATGTTCCGCAAGGACGACATTTTTAAGAAGACCGCGATTCTCAGCGGCGGCGAGAAGAGCCGTCTCAATCTTGTGAAGTTTCTCGTCGATCCGCCGAACCTTCTCTTGATGGACGAGCCAACGACGCATCTCGACATTCACACCGTCGAGTCGCTCACACTGGCGTTGGAGCGTTACGAAGGCACGCTTGTGTTTATTTCCCACGATGTGCATTTCATCCGTCATCTCGCGACCAAAGTGTTGCACGTGAACGCCGGACAAGTCGTTCCCTACGTTGGAGACTACGACTACTTCCTGGAGAAAACCGGCACGGCTGATGACGCACGTGCTGCGCTGACGGCTGCTTGATCGGCGCGAGGCGAATTGTTCGCCCTTCATTGCGCAGAATCTCAAAAGCTGCTGCAATCCCCGCGGGAAAACTTTGGCGCTATGAAAATCAATCAGCCGGGAAATCACCTGGACCACATGCTGCGCCAGACTCGCGCGCATCATGTTCAACTCAGTTCCATGGCCGACATGAAAGCCAATATGCTGCTGACGATGTCGGCGGTCGTCATCACGCTCGCGACGCCGCAAGTCCTCAAACCGGATTTCAAGTGGCCGTTCCTCGTCCTGATAATTTTCTGCCTGGTGACGGTAGGACTGGCCGTTTACGCCGTGTTGCCGAAAATCCATTCCTCTCCGCATGGACTGCCGTCACCTGACGTGCAGAACCCGTCGTTCAACTTATTATTCTTTGGCGATTTTATTCGACTGGACTATCCGAAGTTCGAAGCCGCCATGGAGGAAATGATGAACGACACCAGCCGCACCTACGAAGCCCAGGTCCGCGAGCTTTATGTGTTGGGTGTGTACCTGGCCACGAAGAAATACCGATTCCTGCGGCTCGCGTATCTCGCTTTTTTCGCGGGGCTGTTTGCGAGTTCCGGCGTCATGGCACTTTCGCTTTTTGCGGACCACTAGGCGCATTTTCCCCCTGACATTGAAACGGCTTTAACTCTACGTTGCCGCGCAAGGAGACAAAATTATGAAACGAAA
>DATHKK010000818.1:0-6724 GCA_035489355.1 Candidatus Limnocylindria bacterium | reverse complement strand
TATCGCCAGGCGTGATCTCGTCGAACGCAGTCCCTTACACCGGGCCGATTCAGATGAAAGCTGGCGATTCTTTTGCGGCCCGCCTCTCTGGCGCTGTTTCAGATCATACGCGCGGGCCACAAGAGAATCGCCAGCTTTCATCTGAATCGGCCCGGTGTAAGGGACTGCGTTCGACGAGATCACGCCTGGCGATAGCCGCGGGTCTGAGCCGTCGAGCGTGTAATAAACCGTGGCGTTGGTGGCCGCGATGAAACTGAAGCGGTCGCTGTTGCGGACGAGGCGAGGAGGCTGCACAAACTGGCCATCAATGAAGTCCACGCGGTTCGCGAGCCAGTCCTTCATCAGATCAATTTCACTTTGATAAGAGCCGCCGCGCGGTTGCAGCCCCCACTTCGCGTACTCGCGTGGCTGAGCTTCGCGCACTTCATTGGCGAACCGATCGATCAACACGTTCATGTTCGTCAGAGAAAAATCCGCGGCGCGCAATTCCTGCCAGCGGTCCACCCACTGCTGCCAAAAGTCGGGGTCGCTGAATAATCGAGGCCACCACTCGCCGCCGAAGAATGGGCCGGTGTTCCATTGGCGAGGGTTCGCGTCTCGCTCATCGATCGATCCGAGCGCGCGATCGAAGTCCCAGTGCGGACCGCAGATGATTTTCCTATTTCGTGGTTTGTAGAAATAAGTGCTGAGGACCATCGCATCCACGTTGCCGCTGAGCACTTCGAGCACGTGAAAATCGATCGCGGCTTCAACATCGAGATAGGCGCGATAACCTGTGTTGGGATCTTTCCAGTCCGGGCCATGCAACGCGCGATTAAAGTCGCCGACGAAGGACTCCAGATACTTCCGCTGCGGCGCGCGTTGCGGAAGGCGGAGGGTTTGTTCTTTCGGTTCGGCATTAACCAATCCACGATCGCCGCTGCCAAAGAATCCGTTTTCGCCGGGGCCGAGTCGATCAAACTTGAGCACGTAACCGCCGGTCACCTGCGGTGGTTTTAAATCTTCTGCGCCCACTCGTTCGATGTTCACGCGATGCCTGGCGATTTTGATTTTTTCCGTGAGGACGTACACGCCGTGGTAGTGAGCCTCTTTCACGCGGCCGGAACTTCTCACCAGAAAGACCTCAACGAAACGCGTGCGCGGCGAGTAACGCCCCATGTCGCGGCTCAACTGATGAATGAACGGGTTGTGGATCATCACCGGGTCGTAAGCGTTCGGCGCGTAGAGGACCCAATCCGAATCCGCGGGCAGGCCCAGCGGGGCAAGTGACCGTTCCTCGTTGAATTCGTCCAGGAACTCCACGGCAAACGGCGATTGCGGAAAACCGGACGAGGTCGAGCCGCGCACGTGGAACCCAGCGCGCGTCGTAAGAGTCGGCGGATCCGTGAGTGAGGTTTTACCGGCGATCGGTTCGTGGAGAGAAAGACGGACGAATAAATCATTCTGCGAAACGGGCGCGTTCTTGCCGAACGTATCCATGATCAGCACTGGCAGCGTAGAGGTGAAATTCAACACGTTGGTGAAGAGCTTCACATAAGCCTCACTGCCCGGCGGGCCGGGGAACAAACTCTCTTGGTAGGCTCGCGCGCGGATGTGCGCCGTGTTGGTGATGATCAAAGGCGCGACGTAAATGGCCGAGTTTGTGGAGGGCAATGTCCCATCGCGCGTGTAGCGAATGACGGCGCCGGTCGCGCGTGAGGAAAGCTCCAGCGTGAACGTCTCGGTGAAATTGAAGCTCGGCCTCGAGAAGATCACCTCCGGCGCGAAGCCTGGTCCGCTGCTGGCGTTCGCACGTCCGGGCGTCGGTTTGACGAACGGCCCGCGCAGCGCTGGTTCACCGCGGACACGACCGAAGGAGACGTTCGCAGATTGCTTCGGATAGGACGGCGCGAATTCAGACACGACATTGGTCGAGGGATTCACCAATGCGAGGTAGCCGCCTTTTTTGCTCAGACGAAAGTTGGTGTGAAGGTGAGCGAGGTCGTCGGTGTGATTCACCCCGGAAGAGAACACGATCATGAATTTGTCCGGCAGCAACACCACGCCGGGGAAGCGCCATCGCGCCAGGTTCGTGGGGCTGTCCGTCAAAAACCAGCCGGAGAGATTCAGCGCGGCGTTGCCGCCATTATAGAGTTCAATCCAACCGGACCGTTCCCGATTGTCATCGAGAAGACCATTCTGATTGTCCGCGAGGAATTCCGAGATGTAAGCCGAATTGAAAGTGTCCGCCGCGGGCATCGGCACGGTCAAAGCCAGCGCGAGCACGAGATTTGGTAAGCCACGGCAAAAACGCGGCACGTTCATCGCGTGAGAACTTAATCCGGGCGGCATGGCTTGGGGAATCCAAACCTATTCGAAACAGCATTTTTTCTCCTTTGCTGTCGATGAGCTGCATTGTCCCGGCTCCCTGCGTCGAATACGCTCGGAGCACGCATGAACGATGAGATACAGGCCCTGATCGAAAGTCTTCGGCGCGGCCAATACGAAGACCCGAGCGAAAAGATCGGTTTGCTCAGTGCAGCGTTGCAGGAACAGAAGGCCGATGTGTCGCTGTTGCTGACTTTGCTTCGTGCTCCGCAAATTCCGCTTCGCCTCGCGGCCATGGACGCCAGCCGCGAACGAACCGAAGCAGAGCTGTTGTCTGAACTGAACACGCTGGCGGAAAATTCAGAGTCACGGATTCGTTTAAAGCTGGCCGAGATTCTCCGCGTGCAGACGGACAAGCCCGCGGCCCGTGCTTTTGCGGCTTTGCTGGATGATTCAGAAGACGAGGTTCGGGTAGAGGCATTGAAGAAAAGCTCCGGACAGCCACAATTTCGAGCGGCACAGGAAAAGGCACTCGCAGAAGATCCAGATTGGAATGTGCGCATCGCTGCGGCGAACGCGCTCGACGCCCAAAAAGCTCCGCAGGCCGTTAGCGCCTTGCTCACTGCTCTCGGTCGGGACGACGACGACGATGTGCGCCGACGCTGCGCTGAGTTAGTCGAGAAGCGATTGAATGATTCGCTGCCAACGACGGAGAAATTTCTTCCGACCGCGATTGCGCAGCTTTCCCATGTGGAACGCAATCTGAAACAGCTTGGCGCCCAGCGGTTCCCCAAGTTGATGGCTTGGGTGACAGCGCGGACGACGGTGACAGTGGATCCCGAGGTGCTCGGCAAATATGGCACCGATCTGACCGCGCTGGCCGCGAACAAGACTTTGTCGCGTGCCTACGGTGCCGAGGAGTCCTGCGAAACTTTGTTGAAACTCATTCAACGGGAACCCTGGCGCTCAGTTGCTTTGCTGGGACCGACAGGCGTGGGAAAGAGTGCGCTGGTCAACGAACTCGTTTATGCACTCGCCAAACCCGAAAACGGCAGTTGGCGGGTTTTGCGCGTGTCGCCGAGCGACTTTATGGCCGGGACTCGCTACCTCGGCGAATGGGAAACCAAGGTGCGCGAGATGATCGAAGCGCTCCGCAAGCCTCGACGCGTCCTGATTTACGTTCCCAACCTCAGCGACCTTTCTGCTGTCGGGACGTGGTCCAAGTCAGAGTCGAGCGTGGCAACGGCGCTGGCTCCGTACATGGAAGATGGTTCGATTCTTCTCCTCGGAGAAAGCACGCCGGATGAATTCGAACGTGGTCTCGGGCGCATACCGTCACTCCAGCGTCTCTACGACAAAGTTCTGGTCGCGGAGGCCGACCCGGAGCGCACGCGCGAGATTCTCACGTCAGTGCGTGATGCTGAAACGAGCAGCATTTCCGATGGTGTTTTGGAACAACTCATGGAAGTGAGCAGCCAATTTCTCGGGCACGTGAGCCGGCCGGGAAATGCGGTCGAACTGCTGCGCGTTGTCATCAAGACCGAGCAAGAATCGGGAGCGCCCGTTACTTATCGTCACGTCCTTGAGGTGTTGTCCAAGTCCACCGGAGTTCCGGTCGATCTGCTCGATGATGCCATTCCGCTCAATGGGACTGAAATCAGGGAGTTCTTCGAGAAGAAAATCATCGGGCAACCGGAAGCCGTTGAAGCGGTGGTAGATCTGATCACGTTAATCAAAGCAGGTGTGACCGATCCGCACAAACCGTTCGGCGTGTTCCTGTTCGTTGGCCCCACCGGCGTAGGCAAGACGGAGCTGGCGCGAGCGCTGGCCGAATTCATTTTTGGCGATGCCGCACGTTTGAAACGTTTTGACATGAGCGAATTTGCCGGTGCCGACGGTTTCACTCGGTTGATTGGTGGCGCGAATGAAAATGGTTTGCTGACCGATGCCGTGCGCCGGCTTCCATTTTCTGTGGTGTTGCTCGATGAGATCGAGAAGTCGCACGTCAACGTGTTTGATCTTTGCCTTCAGATTTTTGATGCCGGCAGAGACGGACGGCCGCGGCCGCACTGTGGATTTCCGCCGTACTATTGTGATCCTCACCTCAAACGTAGGCGCGACCGCCGGATCCACGCCCTTGGGTTTCGGCAGTGCCAGGAACGATATGCCAGATGTGGACAAGGACCGGACCTTCCGGGAATTGTCGCGCTGCTTCCGGCCGGAGTTTCTCAATCGCCTTGATCGCATCATCCAGTTCCGGCCGCTTTCTCTGCAGGTGGCTGAGCAGATCGCGCGGCGGGAAATCGACCTGGTTCTCCAGCGCTCCGGCATTCGTCGTCGGCAACTCACCATCGATGTCGATCCCGCAGTCGTCTCCTTGTTGGTGCGAGAGGGTTACTCTCCTCATTTCGGGGCGCGGCCGTTGAAACGAACCGTCGAGCGGTTGTTGTTGCTGCCGGTCGCGAGGACGATCTCAAATGGTTCGCTGCGCGGACGAACGATTCTGAGACTCACGGCGCGCGGCAACCGTGTAGAAGCCACCGTGACTGGCGTTCCTGCGGCCAAGGCGAAGCAAGACGCAAAGGGCGGGACGCCGGTGAGCAAGAAGCTGACGGAAATGCTCGAAGAATATGCCGCGATCGAGCCGTCTGTTCGTCCATTGGCCGATCGGAAATCGGAGCTCGTTTCCCGCACGAGCGAGCCGAATTTTTACCAGGACGCGGCCGCGCGCAGCGCGACGTTCGATGAGATTCACAAGCTGGAGCAGTTCCTGAGTTTGCACGACGGCCTGGGCAAAGTGCTGACAGGTATTCGCCACCGACTCGAAAAAACTCCGCTCGCCAAGACCGAAGAAATCACGCTCCACGAAAAATTGGATCAATTATCTTCCGAACTCGATCACTTGCGGTTCGTCGCCCAGGCGAAGGATGCGCAGGATCTGGGGGACACCGTGATCACTCTGTCGCTCGTGGACCGGGATGGCGCGGTTCAGAACGCCGTGCCGAAACTGACCGACATGTATCGCGCGCTGGCGGCTCGTCGTCGTATGACCGCAGAAGTTTTGGGCGAGTTCTACGACGACAAGCGCGACACCGTTCATTTGTTGATCGGCGGACTCGGCGCCTACGCGTTATTCAAAAACGAATCAGGTTTGCACCAGATCGATTATCGCTACAAAGAGCGGACTCCGCGGGCGGGCCGGGAAGTGATTCGTGAGAACCGCGAGTTGGTGCGGGTGGAGGCGCGTCCTGTTCGGCAGGAACCTTCTAAACAATTTAAGCAGGAAGTTAAGACAAAGGTCACCACGTTGAAGCCTGCCCGAGAGCGTCTGCAGAAGGCGGACCTTGGTGTGTCCTTGTTCCACGAACTCTCGTTGCGCTCGATCGAGTTCTGGACGAGCGGGCCGAAACAGGAAGCCCTGGATCGCGGATTTCTCATCCTTCATGCCCACTCGGAGAATGGCGCGTCCGACGTGAACAAGGACTCAGTCATTCGCCACTACGACGTCGGCCTGGCGCCGAAAATAAAGGACACGCGCACCGGTCGGACCACGACCCGAGTTGAACAGGTATTCAAAGGGGAGCTTGGTCCTTTGCTGCTCACGCACCGCGACTAATCGAGAACGATACGCTGCCATCGACGGCGCTTTTCCTTGCTGGCGTACGGCAGCTTCATGAAACTCAGTGCGTGAAATCCTTCATGATGAATTGGCGGTGCCATGCCGCCTTCGCTCTATCGCTCGCCATCCTCACAGCGCGCGCCATCGAGCCGATCGTTTTGAACTGGCCCCAGTTCCGCGGCTCGGGTGCGCTCGGTGTAGCCGACAATCCAAATCTCCCCGACAGCTGGAGCACGAACGAGAACGTTGCGTGGAAGATTGAAGTGCGGGGTCACGGTTGGTCTGCACCCATCGTGTGGGGCGAACGTGTGTTCGTGACCACTGTCGCGAGCGAAGGAGAAATGGAAGCGCCGAAGAAGGGCCTCTATTTCGGCGGCGAGCGCAAAGAGATTCCCAAGGGCAATCATCGCTGGCTCACGCTCTGTTACGACCTCAAGTCCGGCCGCGAATTGTGGCGGCAGGAAGCACATCGTGGCACGGCGCCGAATCAACTCCACGTGAAGAACAGCTACGCGTCCGAGACTCCAGTCACCGATGGCGAGCGCATCTATGCCTATTTCGGCAACGTCGGGCTGTTCTGCTACGACATGGACGGGAAGAAACTTTGGTCCACCAACTGGCCACCCGTGAAGACGCGCAATGGCTGGGGTTCTGCCGGTTCGCCCGTGCTTCACAATGGCCGCGTCTTCATCGTGAATGACAACGACAACCAATCCTTCGCCGTCGCGCTCGATGCGAAGAACGGCCGTCAACTCTGGCGCGTGGATCGCGACGAGAAGAGCAATTGGGCCACGCCTT
>DATHKK010000817.1:0-5185 GCA_035489355.1 Candidatus Limnocylindria bacterium | reverse complement strand
ATTCCGGGGGCGCACGCTGATGGTCACGACTTCATCAACACTGCCATTGAGCGCGGCGCATCGGCGATCATTTGCGAACGCAACGGCTTCAGTTCCCGCCGCGCCACCAAGATCAAAGTGTCCGATGTTAGGGAAGCGCTCGCGCGCGCGGCCGCATCTTTCTACCAGCACCCGAGTACGAAACTTCAGGTCATCGGCATAACGGGCACGAATGGGAAAACCACCGTGGCGTTCATGGTGAAGGAAGTTTTGGAAGCGGCGGGCATCAAGACTGGTTTGCTCGGAACGGTGCGCTACGAGATCGGCGAGCGTGTCATACCCGCGCATCGCACGACACCTGAGTCGCTCGAGATTCACGAGATGATGGCGCAGATGGTGACGAGCGGCTGCCAAGCGTGCGTGATGGAAGTTAGTTCCCACGCGCTCGAACAGAAACGCGTCACCGGCATCGAGTTCGATGTCGCCATCTTCACGAATCTCACGCAGGACCATCTCGATTATCACGGCACGATGGACAATTACCTCTCCGCGAAACAAAAGCTGTTCACCAAAACGGCGAGCGGTGAGAAGCGTGGCGCGGTGGTGATCAACATCGACGATGCCAGCGGCACGCGCCTGGCCAATGAAACCGACGTCGAAGTGAAACTCACCTACGGCATCCGTGGTGCCGCCAGTTTGCGGGCGACAAAAGTGCATCTGGGCGTGGACTCTTCGAACTTCACAGTCGAAACGAGGGGACAGAGTTTCGCGTGCAAGCTCCCGCTTATCGGCCGTCACAATATCTACAACGCGCTCGCGGCGACGGGCGCTGCATTGGCGCTCGACATCGATTCGAAGATCATTCAATCCGCGTTCAACAATATGACGCCGGTGCCGGGACGTCTGGAAAACGTGACGTGCGGCCAGCCCTTCACTGTCTTCGTCGATTACGCGCACACGGACGACGCGTTGCACAATGTGCTCACGACGTTGCGTGAAGTGACTCCCGGCCGGCTGTTGCTCATGTTCGGTTGCGGTGGCAATCGCGACTCCGGCAAGCGCGCCAAGATGGGGCGCGTCGCTGCGGAGCTTGCCGACTTCACGCTCATCACCAGCGACAATCCGCGCAACGAAGCGCCGGGGGAAATCGCTACACAGATCGAAGAAGGTTTTCGCTCGCTGAAGCAGAAGCACTACGCCGTGGAGTTGGATCGCAAGCGCGCCATCGGTGAAATCATTTCCATGGCGAAACGCGGCGACACCGTGCTGCTCGCCGGCAAAGGCCACGAGACCTACCAGGAATTTGAGGACACGGTTGTTCCATTTGACGATCGGGTTTACGCGCGCGAAGCGCTGGACAATTTGAGGCATGGAGGCCGTCGATGAGCGCGCGAGTGTTGAGCAGTCTCAGCGTCGTTTTCCCTTTCCATGAACCTGATGGTAGGGCGTCGCTGTCCTCAGCGCGCCGGGCCACGCGAACACACAACGCGTACGAACTTTCGTACGCCTCACTCCGGCGCGCTGAGGACAGCGACGCCCTACCATTTTTGTTTGTTCGCGAGTTCACAGCGCGAGTCGTCGCGTCGTCAGCTTCCCGTTCTCGCAAAATTTTACAGGCGCAGGCTCTATCGCCGCGCGTCTCATGACCATGGTCGCCAGCATGGACCCAAGAAGTTTGAGCTACATCGCGAAGGCGTGCGCGGGCGAGCAATTGACCGGCTCGCCCGACGCGATGGCGCGTCGGGCCTGCACTGATTCGCGGGTGTTGGGCGCGGGAGATGTTTTCTTCGCGTTGAGCGGTGACAAGTTTGACGGGCATAACTTTCTAAAGGAGGCAATGGGTAAAGACGCCGCAGCCGTTGTCGTGAACCGACAACGGCTGCCCGTTCCTCCGCTCACGTGCGCCGTCATTGCGGTCGAGGACACGCGCCACGCTCTCTCGCGTTTTGCCGCCGAGTATCGTCACGATTTCAAACTCCCCACCATTGCCGTCGCCGGCTCCAACGGAAAGACGACGACCAAGGAATTGATCGCGTCGGTGCTGCGCCAGAAACTCTCGACCATTTGGAGTGAAGCCAGTTTCAACAATGACATCGGTGTGCCGCTCACGTTGCTGCGCGTAGAGTTGCATCACGAGGCCGGCGTGTTCGAGGTCGGCACAAATCATCCGGGAGAACTCGCGCCGCTCGTCGCGATGATTCAGCCGCAGTTCGGCGTCATCACCAGCATCGGCCGCGAGCATTTGGAATTTTTCGGCGATGTGGAAGGCGTCGCGCAGGAGGAAGGTTGGCTGGCGGAATTGCTTCCCGCGAGCGGCAAGCTTTTTCTCAACGGCGATACGAGTTTTGCGGATGTTGTCGCAGAGCGCAGCCGCGCCCCAATCGTGCGGATTGGGTTTGGGGACAAGAACGACTGGCGCATTCAGGACATTTACAGCGGTGATCGGAGCGTTACTTTTAGTGTCTCCGCGCCCGAAGAAAAATTCTCTGGCGAATATCACGTGAACCTTTTGGGTCGCCATCAGGCCACGAACGCGACGCTCGCGATTGCCGTCGGAGCGGAGTTCGGTTTGAGCATTGGGGAAATTCGCCGCGGCCTCGCGTCGTGCCAGCCGCCGAAGATGCGGTTGCAGATTTTCGAGTCTCACGGCGTGCGCATTCTGAACGACGCTTACAACGCGAACGCCGATTCAGTCCTCGCCGCGCTCCAGACGCTCAGCGACTTCCCTTGTTCCGGTCGCCGCATCGCGGTGCTGGGAGACATGGCGGAACTCGGTGAGCACACGTTCGCCGCGCACGCCGAAGTCGGGCGCAAGGTCGCGGAGTTAGGTGAAATTCGCCTCGTGACCGTGGGCGCAATGGCCAGCCATACGGCGGACGCGGCGCGCGCGGCGGGTTTGAATGATGTGACCGAGTGCAGCGATGTCGCGGAAGCGACGGCCGTGTTGAAACAAATGGCCCGTGAGGGCGACGTGATCTTGCTCAAGGCTTCGCGCGTGACTGGATTGGAACGTGTGAGCGAGAGCCTGAGCTGATGCTTTACTATTTGAGCCAATACATCCTCAACGCAGCGCAAGGGACCGACTGGCAAGACCGGCTCTCCGGTCTGCGCGTGGTGCAGTACATCACGTTTCGCAGCGCGGCGGCGGCGGTGACGGCGTTGTTGCTGAGTTGGATTCTTGGGCCTCGAATTATCAATTGGCTGAAGCGCTTGAAGTTCGGCCAGGACTACCAGGACAAAGCCGAGGAAGGCGGAAGTCTCGTCGCGCGCGTGCTTAGCAAAAAGGGGACGCCGACGATGGGTGGCATTTTAATCGTGGCGGTGATGGACTTGACCGCGGTGCTTTGGGCGCAATGGAACACACTTGTGCAACTCACTTTGCTTTCCGTGCTGGTCTTTGCGGGACTCGGCTTCTACGACGACTACGCGAAGATCACCAAACAAACCGGCGCGGGCGCGGCGGCGAAGATCAAGCTGATCGTCCAGGGCGCGCTGGCGCTGTTCATCGCGTTGTATCTCTGCTGGCTTCCGGCCACGCGTCATCTCATCACCGACGTTATGGTGCCATTTTACAAATATCCCGTCGCGAGCAGCGCGGTGCTCGGCATCATTATTACGATGCTAACTATCGTCGGCAGTTCAAACGCGGTGAATCTCACGGATGGTCTCGACGGTTTGGCAATCGGCTGTACCGTCATCGTCTCCGTCGTATTTCTGTTCGTCACTTATCTTTCCGGCAATGCGGTTACGGCCAAATATCTCGCCATCCCGCACGTGGTCGGGGCAGGGGAACTCACTGTATTTTGCGCAGCGATGATTGGTGCGGGCCTCGGCTTTTTATGGTTCAATTGCCACCCGGCGAAGGTGTTCATGGGTGACACGGGTTCATTGGCGCTCGGCGGCGCGCTGGGGATCATCGCGGTGTTGATTCATCAACCGTTCCTGTTGGTCATCGCGGGCGGTGTGTTCGTGGCTGAAGCCGGGTCGGTGCTGATTCAAACGACTTATTTCAAATATACGCGGCGTAAGTGCGGCGTGGGCCGCAGGATTTTTCTGATGGCGCCGTTGCACCATCACTTTGAAAAGAAAGGCTGGTATGAATCGCAAGTGGTCACGCGGTTCTATATCCTTTGCATTTTGTGCGCGGTCGTCGCGCTGAGCACTTTGAAGATTCGGTAACTGGAGAAAATAAACACGATGTTCGTTCTCGAAGATAAAAACGTTTTGGTCATCGGCCTTGGCGTCAGTGGTGTGGCCGCCGCGGAATTGCTGGTGGCGCGTGGCGCGCGTGTCGTCGCCATAGACGGCGCGGACAACGAAGCGATGCACGAACAGGCGGCGCGGTTGCGTGCCCACGGCGTGACTGTCGTGCTGGGCGCGAAGCAGGTTCCGTCGGTGCCTCCGGCTCCGCCCGTCCGCGTCGGCATGCGCGTGATCAAAGCCGCCGCGCGCATCGTCCCATTTGATTTCGCGGTGCTCAGTCCCGGCGTGCCGCTGGACAACAGGCTCGTGGCCGAACTCAGGGCGAAAAACATTCCGATCATTGGCGAACTGGAACTCGGTTATCAGCAATCGCTGGCGCTAAACATTTCGATCACCGGCACGAACGGAAAGACGACGGCCACGGAACTTGTTGAGCAGGTGCTGACCGCGAACCGCCGGACCACGCTGGCGGCCGGGAACATCGGCACGCCGCTGTGCGCGATTGCGGACCAGACACGCGCGCTCGATTTCATCACGCTCGAAGTTAGCTCGTTCCAACTTGAGACCATTGCCTATTTCCGGCCTGCCGTCGCGGTGCTGACGAACATCACGCCCGATCATTTGGATCGCTATGCCAGCATGGACGACTACGCGCGCGCCAAAGCCCGCCTGTTCGAGAATCAACAGGCGTTCGACTGGGCCATTGTGCAGAGCGAAGCGCTCGCTTACTTGCAGAAGCTCGGCGTAAAAATCCCGTCGAAGGTGATTACTTTCAGTGCGGTTGATCAAACGGCAGACTTGTATCTCGATCGCGGACAGATCATCAGCCGCATCGAGAATTGGTCCGGCCGCGTTCTGAACATGGACGATGTGAAACTTCAGGGACCGCACAACGCCGAGAACATCATGGCCGCGCTGGCTGTTGGCCGCGTGTTGCGCATTCCGCTCGAAGGCATGGTGGAAGCGATTAAGTCGTTCACGCCCGCACCTCATCGTTGCGAAC
>DATHKK010000816.1:0-3134 GCA_035489355.1 Candidatus Limnocylindria bacterium | reverse complement strand
CGTGAGGAACAAAGGTTGGGAAACCGAACCCTTCACGAATTTGTAGCAGCATTCACTTCTAACAGCACTTGCGGCCGTCGTCTGCTTGCTGCCGGTCAAGTTAGCGGGCGGGATCACGCTCTTGCAGGAGCAAACGCATGTGCTTACGACCGGGCTGCGGTGTTCTTCGTCATCTCCGCGCTGGCTGTCTTCGTGAAGAATAACTTCGCCCCGTATCGCGCATGGCAGCAATTGCGGCTGGCAATTGACGCCGTGTTTGCCGGCCTGAAATACGCAGCCTACATCAAGGGCACGGCGAGCGATAAAGACCTCGCCGTAGTTCATCTGGTTGGCATTTCGAAGTTATCTCGAAGCTTGCGGTGACGGTGACGAGAATCCACGTTGACGGTTTGTTTGAACGTTAAGTCGGGGGAGGAGCGCGTGGTGTACAAAAAGCTGAACTCAACGGGACGTTGATTCAGAGACAACCATGGAGGCTCCTCCGAAACTCTGAGGCAATTATGTGGCGTCGGAAAATCCCCCTCTAGTTCCATCACTGAAATCGCATCCCAGCGCCACATAACCGACTGCGCCACAGAAGAACTTAAACTCGATGGTTATCGCGCTCTCGCGATCAAGAGCAGCGGAAAAGTGAGCCTGCGATCACGCAACGACAACGATTTCAACTCACGCTATCCCGGCATCGTAAATGCTTTGGCGCCGATGCCCGACGATACGGTTATCGACGGCGAGGTAGTGGCGCTCGACAAAAATGGCAGGCCATCATTCAACGCACTCCAGAACTATGGGTCGGCATCGTCGCCTCTGCACTTTTTCATATTTGACCTCCTGGTCCTTCAGGGTCGCGATGTCATGGGAGATCAATTGACCGCGCGAAGGCAGTTGATTGAACAGCACGTGCTGCCGAAGTTGTCCGATCCGGTCCTCTTCAGTGCTTGAGGCGAGTCTGAGCGGCTTAATCCGCTCCGCTAAGCAACAAGGCCTCGAAGGATTAGTTGCGAAACGCCGCGACAGCAAATACGAATCGGGCCTGCGCTCCGGCGCATGGATGAAGATGCGTGTCAATCAAGGGCAGGAACTGATCATCGCAGGTTATACGCCTTCTCCCAAGAACTTCGACGCCTTAGTCATCGGGTACTACCAGAACGGCAAGCTTATGTACGCCGCACGTACGCGCAACGGCTTCACTCCGGCATCACGGGCGGAGTTATTCCGGGAGATCAAACAACTCGAAATCACGGATTGCCCATTCGCGAATCTGCCGGAAAAGAAGGCGGGGAGATGGGGGGCCGGCTTGACGGCCGCCAAAATGGTAGAGTGCCGGTGGCTGAAGCCCGTGCTGGTGGGGCAGTTTGAGTTCGTAGAATGGACCCAGGATGCTCACCTACGGCACAGTCGATTTGTGGCTCTCCGGGAAGACGAGAAGGCGAAGGACGTATCGCTAGAATCGCGATAACGCATTCCTGAATTCCGCAAATTCTGCCAGGGGCTTCATATACGGCAGCCCATCATTACGAAAGTCCTGAAGGTCCTGTTTCCATCCGAACTTCAGGAACGCAAAAATCGGCCCTGCTCGTGTGCTGCGCAAGAATTCCATAAACTGCAGAAATTGGCGTCGTCGCTGTCATTTGTGAGTAAGTCAGGCGGCATTAGCCCATCGATACTCGTGATGCAGACCGCCGAGTATTGACTTCGCGATCACCCGTCTGTTCCGGGATACTGGTTTATGGTCGTTGTCTGCCTGCAACGCGCGCTCAACTTGGTCTGGAATACCAGGCCCTAAGGACTGATGTGGACGGCCGCCATTGTAATGGCGCACCCATTCTCGAAGCGTGCGCTTCAGATGAGATTCATTCAACGGTATCAGATAATCCAAACACTCTCGCCGAATTGATCCAATCAAACGTTCGCAAAACGCATTCGCCGTTGGCGCATGCGCTGGCGATTTTAGTACTGCAATACCCCATCTCTCGATTTCTTCGTCCAAACCAGCCGAGAAGGTCTTGTGGCGATCGTGCAAGAGAAACTTGTATTCCTGATCTCCGGGCAGCGCTTCGCGCAGCTGCTGCAAAGTCCACTCCGATGTCGGATGCTCGGTCGCATTGAAGTGAATCACACGCCGCGATCCGATTTCGAGGGCGACAAACACATAAATGACGCGAAAGGCGGCGGTCACGGCGGTGAAGAAATCGCAAGCCACGATTGCTTGGGCGTGATTTTTCAGGAAGGTGGACCAGCGCTGGTCTCGCGATCTGCGTGGCCGGGGAAGTTGCTTGCTGTACTTGGCGACGGTGCGCGGCGAGAGCCGAATCTGGAGCTTCAACAACAGTTCATCGGCAATGCGTTTTTCTCTCCAGATTGGATTCTCGGCCGCTAGACGCCGAATCAAGTTCCTCACTTCGGTAGTTACCTGCGGCCTCCCGACTGGTCTCGATTTCCAGCGCCAGAAACGGCGGAACGCCGCGCGATGCCAGCCGATCAAAGTGGCTGGCTTAACGATCACCAATGCGCTACGCCAATCGAACCAGCGGGCCAACTTCGAAAATACAAACCTGTCGGTAGGCGTGGTCGGCAACGCTTTCTTCTCGCGTTCTCGGAATAGAGCCAACTGCTTGCGCAAGAACAGATTTTCCGCTGCCAGAGCCAAACGACGGCGCCCGATATTAGTGAAAAACCTCAAACAGTCACTGACGATCGTGCGCAGGTTCCGAACGAAGCTGGAAAGCCAGCTGAAGACGTTAAACATCTTTGCAATCGTCTCACGGCTAACTCACTCATTTCGCCTGCTTGATCGGATTATTGCGTAGGACAAGGGCCGGCCGGTTCTGCGCATGCCTCGTCAGCGTAGCAGTGCATCTTGCAGAGTATGCGACAGAACCAGACACGCGCGGTAGCCCTGGTGCCCGGCCGTAAGTAAAATAGATCCAATGAAAAACAACCCGAAACGCATCATCGACATTGAGCGAATTGATGCTGCGACCAGCCACCGGCAATTGTTACAAACCGTAAGAGGGCAGGTGCCAGTTTAGCAATGACAGCATTCGCGGCCGCAGCGTCCCAATCCAAGAAGGCGGCTGTGACGCCGCGTGTTACTTCGCGGCCTGAAGGCATTGATCCAGCCATTGTTTGGACGG
>DATHKK010000815.1:0-5186 GCA_035489355.1 Candidatus Limnocylindria bacterium | reverse complement strand
CTGGCGCAGTTCGGCGCGCCCATCGAGTTGAATCTGGGCGGTCGCGCCTTTCGCAGCGTGGAGGGCAACGCCGGCGGTTACTTAATCGTGGCGGGTCCGCCGGGCATCGCGAGCGGTGTGCCGCCCAGCGATTTTCGTTTGTTCACCTGGGATGGATTTCCGAGCGGCGCGCCGCAAGAACGCGCGGCCTCGGTCACGAACCTGATTATCGAAGGCATCATCGAACTGCCGCCCGCGCCGTGGACGAGCAACACGGCGGTGCAGGTGATCAGTGACAATGGCATCACTGTTTTCTACAACGACGCCGTGGAGGCAAAGCACTTGCCGACGAGGCAGTTCAAAAAATTCCGCAGCGACTGGGTGACACTCGGCCCGATCGTGACGCCGCAACCGGTGATCAAGTGCGTCCAACGCCTCGGCGAGACTTGCCTCCTAACCTGGTATTCCGTCGCCGGGCAAAACTATCGCGTGCAATGGAAATCAGCGCTCTCGGAAACCGCTTGGAACGATGTGCCCGGAGATGTGAGCGCAACGGACGCGTTATCCAGCAAGAGCCTTTCCATGACGGCCAGCGCACAAAGGTTTTTCCGCGTGGTGATTCCCTGAGTGCGATGTGAGATACACCGTTGCCGGTAGGGCGCGTCGCTCCGCGCGCGCCGCGAGTGGCGAGAACGTCGCATCGCATAGCGTCAATTCCACTCACCCACGAGGTTGCTTCCGTTGAACTGCCAGTTGCAAACTGGCGGCACGTTATGGAAAACGAGTTACCCCGCGTCACCATCATCGTCCCGACCAAACCGGGACAGGCGGAGATTACATCGGTCGAGGCGGTGCGGCGCTTGGATTATCCGCGCGAAAAAATCGACATCCTCGTGGCGCGTGGCCGGCAGCCGGCCATTCAACGCAACCGCGCCCTTCGTGAAGCGAGCGGCGAAATTATTTATTTCCTCGACGATGATGCGCAGCCCGCGCCGGACGCGCTGCGTCGCGCCGTCGAACACTTTCGCGATCCAACGGTGCAGATGGCTGGCGGTCCGAATTTGTGTCCGCCGGACGCGCCCTTCCTCGAACAAGTTTTTGCCGTCGTGCTGAGCAGTTGGGTTGCGTTCGGCCCCAGCCGCGCGCGCTACGATTGCGTGGGCAAGGTCCGCGCCAGCAGTGAGAAGGAGTTGATCCTTTGCAATCTTTTGGCGCGGCGCGAAACGATGCTGCAGGCCGGCGGCTTCGACGAATCACTTTATCCCAACGAAGAGAACGCCTTGATGGATGAGCTGCAAAAGCGCGGTGGAAAATTGATCTACGATCCGGACGTGGTGGCGTATCGGCGTCCGCGTCCGACCGTGAGCGCCTTCTGCAAAATGTTGATGACGTACGGGCGAGGCAGGGCGGAGCAGTTCCGTTTGCACCCAACGCCAGGATCGACCCTCAACTTCGCGCCGCCGTTGTTTTTGCTCTACTGCCTTTTCACTGCGGCTTTGCTGCTCGTGGAAAAGTTCCAACTCGCGCCCGTTCCCGCTTTCCTCGTAATCGCGGTCGGCGTGCCAGCGCTGCTCTACGATCTGGCCATCCTCGCCCAGACCCTGGCGTCCATGCCACATCACGGAATTGTGCGGAGCCTGCTCGCCGCGCCGCTGCTCGTCGCCACGCACATCTTTTACGGCTTGGGTTTCTGGCACGGCCTTTTCACACGAGTGAACCGCTCGAAACCGGCCACGACTGAAGTGACCTTCGATCGAATCACGATCTGATTCGCGCCCTCGCGAGGAATCAACGCGCCGGTGGGACCGCTTCGAAGGGCGGCGCAGCAACCGCGTCGGTACGATGGATCAATCGCTCTTTCACTTCCGCGGGCAGCGGCGAACTGGAGATCCACGCTTTCGCCGCCGCGGCGTTCAGGTTCATCCAATTGCCCGCCACGATCTCTAACTGCGCCAGGCGCGACTCATCTTCCCGAATGGTGCCGGCCCACTTGAGCGCCACTTCGGGATCGGTGGTCGAGACTGCGCCGATAAAAGCATCCAGCGCCGCCGAACGCGCCAGACCTTCCGGCAGGCTTTGCATCCAGGCGCCGGCGCTCCCGGGATCTTCTTCCGTCCACGTACGCATGATCGTGTCAATGGCATCGGCGCGCCTCACCTCCTCGGGAAACGTCAGCACCCATCGCGCAGCCGCGCGCGGGTCGCTCGCGGCCCATTGCGACGCGACGTTGGCCGCCGCGTTCTCCCGCAATTCTCCGGACAAATTATCGACGAACCGCGCGGCTGTTTGCGGATCGATGGCGGCCCACGTCTCGGCGATCTGCGGAATGATGTCCAGTTGCGCGCGCCCCGCCGGTAACTGGCTGGCCCACGCCATCGCGGCATTCGGATCGCCTTGAGCCCACAGCCGCGCGACGGCGGTGATCAGGTTCTGCCGCGACTCGCCCTCGGGGACCGTCGCGGCAAATTCGGCCGCAGCCTTGGGATTGTTCTCCGCCCACTGGGGAACTATGGCGTTCAGCGCAGCTCCTTTTGCGCCGGCGTCCGGCAACTCGCGCGCCCAATTCAACGCACTCTCCAAATCATTGGCGGCCCAGTTCGCGGCGACCGTATTGATCAATTCCTTCTGCGAGCGCCCCGTCGGTACGCTCAGCGCGAACGCCGCAGCACGCATTGGATCAGTTCCCGCCAGCGCCAGCGCGATTTCCCGAAACGCGCGATCACGGGCGCGACCGTCTGGCAGAGTTTTCGCCAAAGTCAGCGCCGCGTCTGAATCTGTCTGGGCCATCTGACTGGAAACGTTCGCCAGCGCGTGATCGCGAATCAGACTCGCGGGCAGTGACTTGGCGTAGTCAGCCGCCGCTGCCGGATCGTGCTCCGCGTACGTGGACAGAATATTTGGCAATACGGACTCGCGCTGGGTCGTGGACAGTTGCGATGCCCAAAGAAGCGCGGCCTGCGGATCACTTCGCGCCCAATGTTCGGCGACGCTCGCGAGGACACTGGAGCGGTGCGGAGTGTTGGGCAACTCGAGCGCTTTGGCGGCAGCGCTTTTGGCATCGATCTGCGCCCACCCCGTGAAAGTGGATAGCAAATAGTTATCGCGCATGGACCCTTGCGGCAGTTTTCCCAACAGGCCGAGCGCGCGTTCCGGGTCGGTGCTCGCCAGCATGGCAATCACGCTTTGCCAGGCCTCATTGCGCTGCGGGCCACGCGGCGCTTGCTCGGCCCAAGCGATCAGGCCAGGCATGTCGTTGCGCGCCCAGGTGCTGAGGATCGCGGAAAACAACTCGCGCTTCGATCCGTTGGAAAGAGTTTCGGCGTAAGCCAGCGCCGCCTTCGGATCGTGGTCCGCCCAGCGCCCGACGACGGTCTCGATGAAGTACGCGCGCAGCGGCCCGGCAGGAATTTTTCCCACTAACGTCAGGGCTTGCGCGGCCAGTTCCGGATCAATGTTGTCGGCCAATTCCTGCAAAGCGTCTTCGCGTTGCGAGAAGAGACGATGGGCGAGCGCGGCATCAATCGCCGCCGAAATCTCGGCCAGAGTCGTGAGCTTTGGTTCGCTTGTTTCAGAAGGGATGGCCGTGTTCTTTCGTACTCCTGCAAGCGGATCGTCTTGTTGAATCGCTGCACCAGCACCGGCCGGACTCACATCAGAAGTCGTTCGCGAAGTGCGAGGCGAGAACAGGCTGCGACCAAGGACAACACCGAGCGCGATGCAAGCCGTCACGAGCAGTGATTGAAAGAAAAACGTCCTTGTGCGCATAAGCCCGGAGAGACTGAGCCACAAGGTACGCGCTTCGGCAAGTGAGTGACGCCTGGGGGGGAATGCCATTCGAAGTGGACGATCTCGCGAAACGGCGCGCGCGGAGCAACGCGCCTATCCCCATCACGCGTCAGCATCTCTCCGGCTCAAAAATTGTGCAGAGCGCGGTAGTAACGATTCGTGAACGGGCCGATGCCGGTATTGGTGAAGTGGAACGTGCCGCTGGCCGGCGCGTTCGTGACGAGCGAAGTCCAATTCGTCGAGTTGAAGTTGGTCGATCCTTGCACGATCGCGGCCAGGTTGGGCGTGCCATTGATTTTCATCGTGTATCTTGCGCCGCCGTTCGTGCCGTAAACCACATTGGTGACGCTGAGCGGGCGCACGAGACGAAACGAGAGCTTCACCAGGCCGCTCGCGCCGCCCACCCCATCCACCGCGATGTAATAAACCGTGTTGGCCGTGGCGGGAAAACTCGCGCGGCTATCGAGATCGTCGAGGCCGCTGTTGTTGTCGCAACCGACATTCGTCAACGTCGCGTAGCTCGTGCCAGGTCCAACGTAAGCAGCGAGCACAGTGTTGAAGGAACTGCCGTCGGTGTTCACGAACATCGTGCCATTGGTCTCGGCTTGAATGACGTACCAAACGGAGTTTCCGCCGGTCACGCCGCAATGGTTTGGTTCGCCAATGTCCTTGCCGACGCTGGAACTGCTCACGGCGATCGCGCCGCTGTAGCCATGATTGACCGTGCCACCGAGCTTGGGCGGCACTTCTCCTTTCAGCGGAACGACAATCTGTCCTCCTTCGCCAATTCCGATGTCGAAAAACTTGCCGGTCGCGCGCGCGCCGGAGAGAGGAAATCCCAGCTCGGGCACTTCGATCTGCAATGTCACCGTCACGCTGTCGCGAAAACGATTCTGATTTTGATTCACCACGCGCACGAAATAGTTGCCCACGTGTGCGTCGCCAACATTTGGAATCGTGAGCGTCGCGGCATCTGCTCCCGGAACAGGCGTGCCATCGCGAAACCATTGATAAGCAAAATTGCCGTTGGTGACGATGGTGGAGAATTGCGCGGTGTCACCGTACCCGACCGTCATGTCTTTCGGCTGCTCGCCGATTTCCGGCAGAAGCTGCTGAGTCACTTCAAGATTCCAACCGAGAAGGATGTCGCCGGTTTCATCGCCCAGGCCGGCAACGCAAATGCGATAGGGAAGATTCGCCCGGGCATTGAATTGGATGCGACCGGCCGCGTAACCCGCATCGTCATCGCTCGCATCGATGACGGCGAGGTTTGAGACAGAGTTGCCACGGTAAGCGGCGAGGACCGTGTCGAAACCGCTGCCCGCCGCGCTCATCGTGACGATGCCGTTGGCCGGCGCAATCCAGGTGAACCACACGGACGCATCGGATTTTTTGCCGGCGGGCAATGGTTCGCCATTCTC
>DATHKK010000814.1:0-2924 GCA_035489355.1 Candidatus Limnocylindria bacterium | reverse complement strand
CGCGTTTTGCTGTCAAAACGGAGTCTCTCCGGAATTTTGATGTTCCGAAAGTTGGCGGGCCGAGGCATCTGGAATACTGGATTCCTGCCGCCGGTCTGGCGGAGTTCAACGCAAATATCGTCGGATCTATCGAAGTAATTTCAGAATTCCGGGGCAAATAAAAACGCCCCCGACGTTTCCGGAGGCGTTTTCACTGTTGGGCAAATGGGCACTGCGATTTTTCTATAGATAATCGCGGGAAGGGCCTTCCAGGAAGGCGCGGAGTTTGCGCGAGCGTGACGGGTGGCGCAGCTTGCGCAGCGCTTTCGCCTCGATTTGGCGGATGCGTTCGCGGGTCACCGCGAACGACTGGCCGACTTCTTCAAGCGTATGCTCGCTGCCGTCGTCCAAGCCGAAGCGCATCTTGATCACTTTTTCTTCGCGTGGTGTCAGGGTTTTGAGCACGGAAGAAGTCTGTTCTTTCAGGTTGAGGTTGATGACCGCGTCGGATGGCGAAACCACCGCTTTATCTTCGATGAAGTCGCCGAGATGCGAATCTTCTTCTTCTCCAATCGGAGTTTCCAGCGAAATCGGCTCCTGCGCAATTTTCAGAATCTTGCGCACTTTGGACACGGGAATGTCCATGCGTTTGGCGATCTCTTCCGAGGTCGGTTCACGCCCAAGTTCCTGTACAAGCTGCCGGCTGGTGCGCACCAGTTTGTTGATCGTTTCGATCATGTGCACTGGAATACGAATCGTGCGGGCTTGATCGGCGATGGCGCGAGTGATGGCCTGCCGAATCCACCAAGTTGCGTAGGTTGAGAATTTATAGCCGCGGCGCCATTCAAATTTGTCGACTGCTTTCATCAGGCCGATGTTGCCTTCCTGAATCAGGTCGAGAAACTGCAAACCACGGTTGGTATATTTTTTCGCGATGGAAACGACCAAGCGCAAGTTGGCTTCGATCAGTTCTTTTTTGGCTTGTTCGGCTTCTGCTTCGCCGCGGTGAATGAAGGTGAGCGTGCGCTTGAGTTCGGTGAGGCCGACTTCGCTGGCTTCTTCGATATCCTTGAGCTCAGTGCGGCGTGTACGCAATTCCTTGCGCGCTTCGGCAGCGACATCGCCTTTGGCAACGTCGGCGCGGCGTTCCAGGCGGCCCGCTTCGCGTTCCAGCGACTGCAAACGCTCGACCGTACCGCGCATTTTGTCGATGAGGCGCTTTTTCTCAAACGGGTTGAATACGATACTGCGAATGGCGACGGAAATTTCCACGCGCGTGCGGGCCACATCCCACTTGGCGTGAATGTACGGTTTCTTTTTCGCCTTCGGAGTCTTGTCCAGCTTCACCGCCTGCTTCAGGGCGGTTTCATACAGCTTGGCAATTTTGTCGATGTACTTGAGCGTCTGTTTGGTTTTGTTGGCGATTTTTTCTTCGGTGAGCTCTTCGTCGTCGAATACGACGATTTCCTTGATGGAACGCGCACCCTTTCGCAAATCGTCGCCAACCGCGATCAATTCCTTGATGACGATCGGTGAGCGCGTGATGGACTTCATCACGACGAGCTGGCCACGCTCAATGCGCTTGGCGATGGTTACTTCGCCTTCGCGCGTGAGCAGGGGAACGGTGCCCATTTCGCGGAGATACATGCGAACAGGGTCGTTGGTTTTCTCCATCGAACCCGGAGTCAGGTCCAGTTCACTGCCACTGGCGCCTTCATCAGAATGCGCGTCGTCTTTGACGACTGCATCATGATCGCCGGGCTCTGCGGAAACTTCGACCGCGCGCGCAGCCTTGGCCGACGCCTGGTCTTCGTAGATTTCGATGCCGTTGCGCTCGAACGTTGTCAGCAAATCATCGATTTCTTCCGACGAATGCACTTCTGCCGGAAGTGAATCGTTCACTTCATCGTAAAGCAGATATCCGCGTTCTTTGCCGATCGCGATAAGTTGCTTTACTGCCTCGTATTTTTCTTCCAGACCCACTGCTGCCACGAATTCCTCCCACAAAAATGCCGTGTTCCCAAGTAGTTCAGGGCTATATCGGGGATGATACTTTTCGCGTGTGAAAATACAAAGAGGCTTGCGCGCTTGCGCGAATTGTGGGACCCCTTTAGAAGTTCGCCCAGAAGATCGCTTTTTCAGTGAAAGCCGTTGCGCCGCGCCGCTTGCCCCGTGCGTTGCCCGCACTCCGCACGTTTGGAACCCGATAACCGCCGCCCATTACCTTGATTTAGATGCACTTAGGGGCAGAATCGTTACTCGCGAAACCCTATTACGCTACACGTTTAAGTGTCCTAGAGTCAATGTTTTACTTTGTGGAAATGTGTGGAAGGAGCAGGGAAATCGCTGGCTCCCCCGCGCTTCGCCCTAGCGGGCCGCCGCCAGTCTCCGCATCAGGTCCTGTTTTTTCTCCAGTAGTTCGCGCATTTCGGGCGGGGTCGGGTTGGATTCGATGCTGCGCTGGACTTCGCTGAGTTCGCGCTCGACTTTGCGGTGCTGGAGCGCTTCAACACAACTGGCGGCTTCCTCCTGGGAAAATTCGTTGGCCTCTTCGAACAGGATTTCAAACAGCAGGCGGCGATCGCGTTCGTCCAGCACCGAGGCAACTTCATTGGCTTCAATCGCTTCGCCGGTACTGTTGGCGAGAATGAGGGCGGCGAAGATTTTCTCGGTCTCCAGCCCGTGATGCAGACCGCCGTCTTCCAGGTGCCGGGCTAGTTCGCGACGGAACGTTTCGGCTTCGGCCAGCATGCGAATCAGGCGGCGCTCCATGGGCTTGGCGGCGCGGCTTACCAGCTCGGGGTTCGCTTTTACGGTGCTCAAGCGCTCTTTGGCGGCCCTGGTAAGGGCGGCGCGCAGGACGGGCTCGTCGATGCGGAGTTGTTGGGAGATGCGAGTGGCCCACTCGGACCGCAGGATGCTGTTGGGGATTTTTTGGACGTAGG
>DATHKK010000813.1:0-3130 GCA_035489355.1 Candidatus Limnocylindria bacterium | reverse complement strand
CTACGAGCAAATCAGCCACAACGCGGCCCTGACTTGGAACCAGCCGTAGGATCTTGGGTCTGTCTTTCCGCCGCACCGCAATGCCGCGATAGATTTTGGCAATCGACCGAATGCGCGTGGAACAATTCCAAGCTAAACAAGGCGCATGTATTGCACTGACTCTGCGACTGGCCGGACGAAATTCGAAACGGCAAAACCTGCGGCCGCCGCCCGCGAGGTCGTCCTCGAATGTTTCAACGAACAGGAACGATTTCGCGTAACGATGACCCGCGAAGAGTCCCGGTGGACGGCGCGCGTGACACTGCCAATGGGCTGGTTCTTCTATCGCTTTCACGTGGATGGCCATCCGGAATGGGATCGTGATGTGGGCCGGATGAACGCCATCGACGGCGGACGTTATAGCCTTGCCGTCATCAACCGCAGGCAACTCGCACGCTCATGAATTTGCTTTCCGCATTTGCATCGACGTCCCATTTGGCTTTGGCCGCAATCGCTCGATGGATGGCCGGCGGACCGCTCGGTCGCACACAGCGATCTCTGCGCGGCTCTGAACATCGGAATCACTCGCCTGCAAAACGGTACGACAGAAATCAAAACGGCAGCGTTCCTGACTCGATCCATGCCGCCGACTTATGTGGCCGGTGCCTGTTTCGCAATCATTGCCTGACGATCCGCTTATTGGGCCTGCCGTGCGGACGTGACGTCGGTGCGAGCTTCGCCGGCTGTTCTGGTTTGTTGATGGTCACACACGGACAACTCGAAGTGGAAACCGCCGGGTTGCGTCGCGTCGTGGGCGAAGGCGAGGCCTGGCCGCTTCCCACCGAAGAAGCGTTTCATCTTTGGGTGGAAGACACGACGGACGTAGTTTTCTTCGAGCGCCAGTAGGCGACGCGGCTAACTGCTCCGTCTTGGCCGTTGCGTGGGCGTGGCCAAAGGATAAAGGCCGGGACAGCAACCAAACGTCTCGTGAAACGCCACGCTGAAGTGGCTGGAGCTGGAGTAGCCCACTTCCATCGCCACTTCGGTCACGTTCAATTTTCCCGCGCGCAGCAATTCCGCGGCTTTTTCCATGCGCAATTGACGGAGGTATTGCGAAATGGTTTTACCCATCTCCTGCGAAAAAATTCGGCTGAGATAAAACGAACTGCACCCGACTTGCTTGCCGAGAGCATCAAGCGAGGGCGGTTCGGCCACGTTGTTTTTGAGAATGGCGATGACGCGATCCACCCGGTCCAGGCTAAGCCGCTTTTGCCGCTGACAGAAAAATTCCTTCTCCGGCGGCGCGCGAAACAAAAAAGCCGCCATCAATTCCAACGTCTTCGCCTGATACCAAATCAGTTGCGCGCTCGCGAAGACGGGCGGGTGGCGCAGGCTGCCAATCAATTGCTGATGCTCCGCGTTGAGGCGGATGATCTCGGAAAGCGCGACACGTTCCTTGCCCCGCAAAATGTTCTGCACGATGGGGTGCAGGTTGGCTTCGTTGCCCGCGAGATGCTTGTGCAGAAATGCCGGCGACAGTTCCACCGTGAGGAATTGATGGCGCTCGGCTGCGGTGCGTGTCGCGATTAGCCGCGCACGTTCCTGACAATAGAAGCCGGCGGTCAACGGCGCGAAGGCGAGTTTTGCGTTCCCGTCGCTCACGCTGCCTTGGCCCGCGAGGTTCAGACAAATTTCAACGCTGCCGGGATGAAAGCTTTGTCCCCAATCCATCTCGTGGCGCGCCGTGAAGTCGTGCCACTCGAAGCTGAAGCCGAGCTCGCGATAGTTGCCGTGCAACTGCCGCCAGCCTCCTCCCACGCTTTCCCAGGCCTTGCTCTCGCTAAAGGATTGGCTGCCGTTGGAACGGCTTTTCGGAACTTCCGGAGCTTTGGCCAAAGCGGGCACACGGGTAAGATGAGACTGAATCTCACACTTGCAAGAAATTGTCGCGAAGGGGCGGGCTACATCTCGAAATTTTTGACGCGTTGCAAGCCCACTTGCAACGGCACCCAGCCCAAACCGAATGACAACACGCCGAATGCGCTGAGGCACAGCACGGTGCGAACGATCGCCTCGCCGGAACGGAGTTGCGCCCAGGGCGCACCAAGCGCGAGGAGCACCACGGACGCGAGGATGTAGAGGAAACTCAGCACGAGGCAGAACGTCCCGCCGAAGCCACTCACGATCTTGCCAGGATTTTCCTCCCGCAGGTTCGGGTAAAGCACGCCCAGCCCGATCGCGAGTCCATTCAGCGTGAAGGTCATCACGGCAACGGCACCC
Organism: Candidatus Limnocylindria bacterium; assembly: GCA_035489355.1. Classification (GTDB taxonomy): domain Bacteria; phylum Verrucomicrobiota; class Verrucomicrobiia; order Limisphaerales; family SIBH01; genus JANNGC01. The sequence goes on along the minus strand of DATHKK010000813.1, from coordinate 871 downwards.
GTGAAGAAGACGGTGCGGTTGGTGTCCATGTCGAGCATGTGACACGAAAGCCAAATCAACCCCAGCGTCACAACGAGTGACGCGGCGGTGGCGGTTGCATATTTTGTTTTCACCACGCGCACGAGACCCAGCGGGGCCATGCCCACGATCCAAAGACGTTTTCCTTCGAGCGAGAACTGCGGATAGACGAAGCGCGTGGTGATCGTCGCGAGGTTGAGCGAGCAGGCGCCCAAATTCAGGAATGCCACGAGGTTGATCCAAAACATGTTCGTCAATTGCTGTGAGAAGTGGCGCAGGTTGAGGATGTAAACGCCGAGCAATCCGAAGAGCATGAGGGACTGTCCCCATTGCGTTGTGTCGCGCCAGAACATGCGCGCGTCTTTCACGATCAGAGCACGCACGTCATTGGGGAGTCGCGGGACGAAGGCGATCCATCTCTCCAGCCGGCCGGGCAAACCATCGCCGAGCTGCTGCTTGCGGTGCCACACCTGGAACCAGCGCCAGCGGCGGAAAACGCTGCTGCGGCTCTGCACCGCCGAAGCGGCGTTGTAGAAGAATGGGCCGGTGAAGTTGCACGCCACGGTGCCGAAGAAGAGCACGTTGCTCAGCAGCACCAGGGCAAAGAAACCGGCGCTCGTCACCGCGCCGTCCGTCCATTCCAGCACGCTGGACGAGAGCCAATAACTCGGCAGCAAAGGGAATTGCGCGATGCGGGTGCGAGTCAGCATTTTATCGAGCAGTTCGATCACGCGCGTGTCGGTGTTGTCTTCGAGGCTGCGCTCGGGCCGAAGCCAAAACGCAATGAGGCCGATGACGATCAGCATCAGCGCTAGGGCGCCCATTTGAAACGCGCGGCGATCCATGTAGCGCG
>DATHKK010000812.1:0-5214 GCA_035489355.1 Candidatus Limnocylindria bacterium | reverse complement strand
CGCACGACAACGCCCGCCTCGCCGCGCGCGGACGCGAGTGGTCGCTGCTGCGCAATCGTCTCTGCGCCCTGACCAGCGTGAGCGGCGGCTTCGGTTTCACGTGCGGTGTGGAATGGCTCGCGCCGGAAAAAATCAATGTGCATTCCAGCCGCGGCCTCGCTTGGGGCAGCACGCCCAACATCGTGAGCGAACTGGGCCAGCTCAATGAGTTGCTTCGCACGCATCCGTGCTTTTTCGATGGCGCAAAACTGACGCGCATCACGGCGCCCGACTCGCCGGTGTACGCGCTCTTGCGTGAGTCAGGCGACAAAGCGCACCGCGTGCTCGTCGTCGTCAACACCGATTTGCAGCGCAACCAACTCGGAAATTTCCAGCCCTCGCTTTTTTGCGCAGGAGACGTGAACCCGGCTTCATTCGATCCGAATCTATTGTCCGACTTGCTCGGCCTAAAGCTCACCTTGTTCCCTCGCGGGATCGACGGCTCCGTCGTGATGGAAATTCCTCCCGCGGCAGCGATGTGCCTGTCACTGGTGGCCAGCGAATCCAAGGCACTGCGCGCCGATAACATCTCGCCGGCACCGTGTCAGCCCGTCGCCCAGTTCAGTGCGCCGCAAGTTCCTGCCGTCCTATATTGGCGCGCACGCGCACAAGCCGCCTGGGCCGTGACCGCCTTGAGCCGCGTCATGGCCGCTGAAAATATCGGCGCGTTTGACTGGCGCGTTCTTGCAAATTGGGTCGCGCGCGATCCGAAACTCTTTCTCGGCGCACTGTCCCATCTTAATCGTGTAAAAGCCGCGCGCGATTTGCTCGCAGCGCTTTTTGCGGCGATGGAGCGCAAGCAGTTTCCGAAAGTCGTGACCTGGGAACTCATCCATCGCTCCCGAACCACTCTGGTTCCCGCCGATCACTGGATACTGATCCACGATCCCGCTTCGTTTCGCGCGACGCTGGAGATACCTGGCTCTCCCGCCGAGCATGTTCAATCCATCGCGGTGGACTCTGGTCATGTCGCGTTCTTCGCGCCGCGCAGTCTGGAATCGTCCGTTAATGCGACGCTTCACGTCGAACGCTACGCATCCTGGGAGCAAAACGTAGAAGCGACGCTGCGTTTCCTGAATGGCAACTCGAGTCCGGGCCATACGCCGGCCAGTTCGGTGCGGCCGCAAATCGCGCTGCTCACCAATGGACGCGGTGGCATGGCGCGCCTGTGCGTGGATTTTGGAAACGTCACCTCGAAGTACGATTGCCTGCTCGGCGCCAACCTGCATCCCACCTTGCCCGTGGACCGCCACATTTTCGTGAAACGCGCACGGCTCTGGCTGGTGGCGAATGGATTTGTCACGCCGCTGAATATCGAGAACCTGAGGATGTTCGAAGGCGGCACGAGCGCACGCTGGACATTTCTCGCAAGCGCCGGCGACGGCCACGCCGTTGAGATCGAAGTCGTCGCCGAAATGGTTCCGCAGCAAAACACCACCGTGCTGCGCTTCCATCGTCCCGTGCGCCCAGTGTCCTTTGGAAAAAATTTGCCCGCCGAAGCGCCGGTCAGCCTGACGGTGCGCGTGGACATCGAGGACAGGAATTTCCATACCGAGACGCATCGCAACGATGCCGCGGATTACCATTTCAACAGCAATACGCGGACGCTGAAGGACGGAGCCGGGTTCAAGTTCGCGCCCGTGCCCGATCGCCAATTGCGTGTCTATGCGGATCGCGGGCGCTACCATCCAAACCCCGAATGGTGCCTCGCCATTCCGCATCCCATCGAGGCGACGCGCGGGCAACCGGCGAGCGGCGATGCTTTTAGCCCAGGCTGGTTCGAAGTGCCGCTCAATTCGGGTGACACCGCCACACTTGTCGCAACGGCGGAATTGGATCTCGGCGCGGCGAAGCAACTGAGTTCGGAGTTCTCGCTCGAAACGCAAATCATTCACGCGGACGAATTTCACGATTCATTGGTGCGCGCAGTCAAAGCGTTCGTCGTACGGCGCGGTGCAGGGAAAACGGTCATCGCGGGTTACCCGTGGTTTCTGGACTGGGGCCGCGACTCGCTGATTTGCGCGCGGGGGTTGATCGCGGGCGGCATGTTAGAGGATGTGAGTGAGTTGCTCATTACGTTCGCGCGTTTCGAAGAGAACGGCACGTTGCCGAATACGATTCACGGCGACAACGCCAGCAACCGTGACACGAGCGACGCGCCGCTGTGGTTCGGCGTGGCGTGCGAAGAGTTGGAAACAAAGCTCGGCGGTTTCCGCGAAACAGTCGTGGATGGCAAACGAACCATCGCCGACGTGCTGCGTTCCATCGCCGTGAATTATATACGCGGGACGCCGAATGGCATCCGCATGGACCCGGAGTCGGCGTTGATCTGGAGCCCCAGCCACTTTACGTGGATGGACACGAATTATCCCGCCGCCACCCCGCGTGAAGGTTATCCGATCGAGATTCAGGCGTTGTGGATTTGCCTGCTGAAACAACTGCACAAACTCGGCGCGCGTGTGGAAGGAGTGAAGTGGAATGAACTGGCGGCCCAGGCCGAGGCTTCATTGCAGCAACTGTTTTGGATCGAAGAGCGCGGCTGGTTCGCGGACGTGCTCGACGCTCGTCCCGGCGTGTCGGCAAAAATGGGAACGCGTGGTGACGCCTTGCGCAGCAATTGCCTTTTTCCCATCAGCCTCGGTCTCATCACCGGCGACAGGGCCAGGCGGAACGTCGATGCGGCAATGCGTTATCTCGTGGTGCCTGGTGCGTGCCGATCGCTGGCGCCCTTGGTTATTACGCCGCCCATGCCGGTTCACGGAAATGATGGGCGGCTGCTCAATGATCCGGCGCATCCTTATTGGCTGCGTTACGAAGGCGATGAGGACACGCGTCGCAAGCCCGCGTATCACAACGGCACAGCGTGGGGCTGGACCTTTCCACCGTTCTGCGAGGCGTTGGCGCGCGCCTGGGACTTTGAACCCGCGGCCATTGAAGCGGCCAAAACGTATCTGCTGAGTATGCGCGACCTGATGCGCAACGGCTGTGCCGGACACATCGCGGAAATTTTCGACGGCGATGCGCCACACACGCCACGCGGTTGTGATGCGCAGGCCTGGAGCGTGACCGAGGCGCTGCGCGTGTGGGCTTTTCTGCGGGAGAGAGTATAAATCACCACCTAAACACCGGGTGTAATATAAGGAAACAGTGGGAAAGAGTTAACTGTACGGGGACAGCTATTCCCGTCATTTCGCCTGCTTTTCTGCGACGCATCGCGTGGCGGTTTTCTGTGAACCGAAATCCGCTTCAACCTGCGGCTCAGGTGCGCGGCATGTTTGTAGCCGAGCCCCGCCAGCGCGTCGCGCACGCATCCCATACCGGCTTTGATTTCTCGTGTTCATAAACGCGACAACAACACCGCCGTGACGAGCAGCAAACGTGCGGCGAGAAATCTGATGCGTTTCGTGGTCATTGATTGAGTCAGCCTGGAATCATTTACCCAGCTCTTCTTCCCCTTCCTCGATCAGTTCCTTCAGCGTTCGCAGTGGATGGAACGGCATCATCAAAATCTTCGGAATGTAAACCGGTTGCGACTTCGGTTTGCTCAACGTGCCGGCGACTTTGTACTCGAACAGTTTCGTGACCGGCCACAACACCTTGCTCACGAGCGGACCGAGGCCGGGCATGTCGCGCAACAGTTCCGCTTCCATCCGCCCGTTCACGCGCCCGTCGAAGTCGAGCGTGCCGTCGTAGTTCAACCGCATGCCCGACGCGTGAATCTGCAAGTCACTCGTGAAGATCACGCTGTTCGTGATGACAAATTCCGTCGCCACCCGCCGCGCGCGACTGTTGCCCGCGCCCGGTTTGAAGGCGTTCAGGATCGGTGAAAACAAACCCAGGACCGGCACGTCCCAGATCAAACCGTCCTGCAGCTCCGCATTGCCGAAGCCAGACCAACTTTGCGGAGTTTCCGTGCTGGCGTTCGTGATCACCAATAACCCGCTCAAGGTGCCTTCGAGTTTGTTCGTCGGGCTGAGCAGATCGTTCATGAGCGAGTGGAAATTGATCTCGTGTAACAGAGTGCGGAAGGCGAAGTCTGCGCCTTTCCCCGCGGTGAAATCAAAGGCTGCGGACAATTCCACGCCGCCGCCGTGCATGGAGCCAAAGACGTTGGACAACATCAGTCGCGTGCCGGCCCAATGGACGTCACCGGTGATCTGTTGAAAACGAAAAGCACGCCATTCGAAGCCGGCGCCGCCCGCGACGGTGAACCGTAAGTCGCTGCGCAATCCATTTTCCAGATCGACCATGCCATGCGCGCTGGCGTGAGGCGCACCGCTGAAATGATACGGCGCCATGAGTTCCTCCACGCCTGGGCTAATCACATGAGTGACCGCCGCCACGTCGAGCGCGCCCGTCGCGTTGTTGATAAAAAGTTTCATCCGCGGAATGTCGATCACGACGGACTGAGCGCGGCCCGTGCCTTCGGAGCGGACCACTTCGGGAGACATCATGCTCAGAATCTGGTTAGTCAACGTGATGAGGCTGCGGCACGAAAGCACGGCGCGGCCGCGATAGCCGGCATTCGTCACCGCGAATTGCGCGCGTACGCTGGTTTCTTTCGGCGCGGACCAGCGTCCGGCAATTTCCGCCTGAACGATCGGCGGAGTCGTCAGCGTAAAATCATCCAGGACGCGCTGGGCGACCGGTGCCAACAGCGGCCTGATGACGCGAAGGTCTGTTGTACTCTCGATCTCGAATGCGAATTGTCCGGTGTCCTCGCGCGTCGTGTGATTGATAACGAGCCGCCCATCCGGCCGCGTGACCAGCAGGTTCGGCAAGCGCCAGGTCCGATTCGAATAAGTGAAATCGGAGCGCGCGCTGGACATGGGCAAACTCTGGAACGCGATCGGACCAACGGCGAAATCTCCGGCGAGTGACAAGGTGGGCAGCACCTCCGCGCCCCAGTCGGTGTTCACCCATGCTGGAGAGTTCGTCCACGGCGGGAGCGTCACGCGTGCCGCCGCGGAAATTTTCGGCGCCTTTTCCCAGGTGAATTGGGCCAACCAGCGCCGGGCATTCGTGGTGAGTAGCGGAGAAATCTTTTGCAGATCGAAATCCGAACTGACGTCCGCCGCGAACAGTCGAGTGTCTGCATTCAACTGCGCTGTGCCGCGCAGCCCACCGTCGTAAAGCCCCGCTGTCAGATCGCGCACGGCCAACTGCGGAAACTTC
>DATHKK010000811.1:0-9711 GCA_035489355.1 Candidatus Limnocylindria bacterium | reverse complement strand
GGAAATCAGATCCAGACTGCCCACCTCACCATGAAAGCCAATCGCATCGTCCTCGGTGGCCACGACGTCATCGTCATACTTCTCCTCAATCGCCGTGGCGGTCAGATTGTCTCCCTCCACGTCCTCCAGTTTGCCGCCCTTGCCCACGAACAGCGCGGCATTGCTCAGCGTCAACCGGAACACGTCCGCATCCGTAAAGCTGACGTTTCCAGAACCGTTGGCCGTCGAGGTCGTGGCTTTGCCGAAATCGAGAATCAGATCAGAGCTTTTCGCGACGATGGCCCCAGACGCGATGTTCAGCACTGCCGCTCCGTCGATGTGCAGGTCCAGGGCTTCAGCCACGGCGAGGTCCACCGGATCGGTGCCCGATGTGATGGCCAGCGTCGTCCAGTCCAACTTCTCGCCGGTGTCTGGCGTCACTTGGTTCAGCTTCAGCGTGCCGGACCAGAAGCTGAGAGCGACGGCATCCACTCCGAGCAAACCGGCACTGAGCGTGTCGTCGGCCGTCTGAACACCGAGATATTTTCGACCGTTCGCCTGGTCATCAATTGAGACAATCGACAGCGACCCGGTGATCGAGCCGAGGAAACCCGTCGTGCCTGGAATAATGTCCGCATCGCTGAAGTCAGCGGGGGTGGTGGAATTGTTTATGGAACCGCCTTGGCCCGCCCAGAGACTCGCATCGGTCAGCGTGAGGGAAAGCACATCCGCGTCAGTGAACGTGACTGCGGTATCACCGCCCGGACCTGCGGTGTCATTGCCACTGACTTCGCCCAGGTCGAGGATAAAGTCCGAGGCCCTGGCGATGAGCGCCCCGTTTCCGGCATTGAGCAACACCCCGCCCGCTACGTGCAGATCGAGCGTCTCATCAACGCCCAGCGTCACGGGCGTCAGGCCCGAAGTTACATTCAAGCTATCCCAATCGAGCTTGTCGGTGGCGGTGCCGCTTTTTCGATTCAAGGACAGTTCGCCGTTCCAGAAGTGAAGCTCGAAGTCCGGGCCGAACCCGACGAGGTCAGCACTCACGGCATCCGCGCCTGACTCGACGCCGAGGTAGCTTGCCGAACCTTGCTTAATCGAAACCAGCTTGAGCAAGGAAACCGAGGCGGCGAATCCTTTGGCGCCATCCACCACCAGGTCGTCGCTGAAATCTGCCAGAGTCCCGCCGTTGTTTAGGCTGCCGCCATCTCCGGCCCAGAGATCGATGCTGGTCAAGGTCAACGAAAGAACGTCGGCATTCGCCAGCGTCACGCCTGGCCCCGTGCCCGCGTCGCCGGTGACGATGGTTCCGAGCGCGAGGTCGAAGCCGCCCTTGGCCACGAAATAGCCGAACGCATTCAGAACAAGATTGCCCGCCACATGGATCAGGGCGCCGGCTTCGCCTTCGAAGTCCAACGCAGGCGCTCCGACAACCGGAGTCACCGGCGCGGAGAACGAAGCAGGATCGACAGCGCTGCCCGCTACCGAACCGGTCGCTTTGAAATCCAGGACCGGCGCGTTCAACGCCGGGTTGTTCGTCTTGTTGAGTTCGACCGCGAAGTTGTAAACGCCGACGTTGATGTCGCTGGAGCCGACGAACCCGGCGCTCTCGCCGCTCGCCTTGAGGGCGGTGTATTTGACGTCGTCTCCGGTGTTGTCGGGAGTGCCCTTGGCGTCCGTAAACATCAGGAGCGTGAAGTTCACGTTCGTAATCGACAGCCCGAACGCCGCCGGGTTGGACGCCGGGCCGTTATTCCCGACGAAGGCAGAGGCGCCCGGCGTGCCACCGAAGGCGAGCACCTTGTAGGTCACATCGTCGAACAACGTTCCGCCCGGAGTTGAGTCGGCGAGACGCAAGTCTCCGGCCACATCCTGGAACGCAAAATCACCCTCGACGAAGAAGTATTCGAAGAGCTGAAGAGCGACGGCTCCAACCCCGCCGGAAATGCCCCCGGTGACACCTGTCGCCTGGTCGATTACGAAGGTGTCTTTTTGGGTGCCGCCGGAGAGGTTCTGGACGGCCGAAAAAGCGATGGTGGAAAGACCACTCGGAGTGAGCGTTCCGGCGTTCAATCCGGCGAGGTCCCAAACGCTGTCCAAATTGGGTCCGAGGAGAGTGATTTTTGCGAGATGATTTCCGGTGATGTTCGTGATGCCTGCGACGTTGGTTCCGTCGTCTCCTGATCCGGTGCCGGTGATGTTCAAAGTGCCGTCGGCATTTACCTGGATCGTGATGGTCTGGTTGAGGTTGCTGATGCCCGAAAGATCGAGGTTCGGAGCGGCGGTCGAGGCGCTGACGATGAGCGGCTCGTCATCGGGTTCGGAAGCTGAATTGAATTCGGAATTGGGCGAAAAGGCGGTGTCCTGCGAAGGCAATGAAGAACCCTCAGCCGACGGGCCGTGGGAAAGATTTGAATCAACTACTTGCGAATCAGCTACTTGCGTCGGAGGACCATTGGCCGCAGTCAGCGTATCAACAAGCATCTCACTGAAAATTTTCACCTCGGGGGCGGACTCGCTCGCGGCCACCTCGTCATCGAGTTGCGCGACGGTTTCGGAAGGATTCCAGACCCACGCGAACGCCGTTTCGGCAACGGTCAACTGAGTGCCTTGATTACTTGAAGCGTCCGAAACGAAAGCGTCCTGAGACGGCTCGGGACTGCTCTCGGACGGGATGTTTGAAGGCAGTAAATCCTCGCCTTCCGAACGAGCCATTTCGGTCGCGTTTTCGGCCGGACTCTGGACCAAATTCAAAGCCGACTTGGCGAGCGTTTTAGCGGTCGAAAACGATGGCGCCGAATCGATGGCTAAGGTGTCATTCGCGACGTCATTTTCGGCAGCGACTTCCAGCGGCTGTTTCGCGCCAAAAATCGCGGGCGCCGGCGCCGAAAAATCAGCGCTGAAATCAGTTCCAAAATCGGATTCCAATCCATCAAAAATATCGACGATTTGATCCGTTGGATTGTAAGCGATGAGAGTGTCCAAAGAACTGCCGGGAACCGCTTCGACTTGTTCGACTTGCTGTTGAAAACCGGAGTCAGAAAGGGAGGGTGCGCCGGCCACACTCGCCAGCAGAGCATCACCGGAAAGCAGGATGCGAGGCTCGAGAGCCTCAAGGTCAAATTGCCGAGTGCGTTCGGTGTTCAACTTGGGTCGGGCACGGCAGAAAAAATCTTTTTCCAAGGCTACGCGAAACCGGACGAGCACATCCCACGACGCAACTGCGAGACGATTTCACGAAGGAGTTTTTTCGGCTGACGCCGGGCTTGAGAAAACAAAATCCGGCGTTTCGGTCAAGGGCAAAGAGGAAACTGGTCGAAAAATCTTCGGCGCAATTCGTCTGCCACGCGTCATGTTGAGATCCCGTTGAACCAGCGCACACCGCTCGCCTCAAATATCAAAACTGACAGAGGGTTTCGCCCGATCGGCTTTGCTCATGATCTTGGTTTTTACTTCATCGGGCACGACGATGGAGCCGGGCGCGACGCTGTGCGTGAGGAAGACATTTGCCCCGATGGTGCTCCCCTCGCCCACCACTGTGTCGCCGCCCATGATGGTCGCGCCCGCGTAGATGGTGACGTGGTTTTCAATCGTCGGATGCCGCTTCTGCCCGCGCAACGCCTGCCCGGCGGAGAGCGAGCGTGCCACGAGACCAACGCCTTGATACATCTTCACGTGATGGCCAATTACACTCGTCTCCCCGATGACCGTGCCGGTGCAATGATCGACAAAGAAGTGTGAGCCAATTTTCGCCCCCGGATGCAGATCCATACCGGTTCGGCTGTGCGCCCACTCGGCCATGATGCGCGGGATGAGCGGCACGCCGCGTTTGTAGAGTTCGTGGGCGAGACGGTGGACCGCGACCGCTTCCATGAAGGGATACGCCACGATGATTTCCTCTTTGCTCAAAGCCGCCGGGTCACCGTTGAACGCGGCTTCGGCGTCGGTTTGCAGCAGGTCGCGGACGGGCGGAAGGTTCGAAAGAAACTCCAGCGTCAACGAGCGCGCCGCAGGGCGCAGCTCTTTCTTCGTCAACCCTTCTGGCGTGCGATACTCCAGGCTTTTGTAAATTTCGTCTTCTAAACGGCCGAGCACGGAGTCCATGAGCGCCGTCGTTTCCACCTTCAATTCTGAGGAATGAATGATCTGGTCATGAAAAAACCCAGGGAAGAGCAATCGCAGCAAATCGACGGCGATCGAGCACACCGCGGTTTTGCTCGGAAGATTTTTGCCGTCGAGATGGTTGATGCCGCCGACACGCGCGTAGGAGGCGAGCAATTGGTCGGTGAGTTGAGTGACCGTGACGTTCACAAGCGCAGTAGAAAACACCGAAATCGAAAATCCAAACACCAAATCGCTTTCCCACGGGCGGCGGGGTCGGAACCAGCGCGCGCCGCTCAGTTCAGAGCATCTCAGCATACCGGAGCTATTCATCCGCAGATGGCGCAGATTCACGCATATTTTTTATCTGCGACATCTGTGTCACCTACGGAGGTTTCCATGAGCACAGCCCGGAGGCATTTTACGGTTCCTCGCTCACGCATTACAGTGGTGACGGAGGTAAAACTATGCGAAACACCATATTGTTGTTCACCCTGGTGGCGGCATTCGGAATCGGTTGCCGGCCCACCAACGACAAAGTTCCCAAAGCGGAGGAACCCACGACACCGCGGCTGGAGACATCTGTGCCCGGCCCGGCGAGCACCAACGATCGCTCGGCCACGCAACAGAAATTGTCCGCTAAACTGAATGAACTCGATGCGAAGATGGCCGAGTTGAAAGCGAAGGCACAGAGCGCCGGCGCTCAGGCCAAAGCGGAATGGGAAGCCCGCCGTCCTCAGCTCGAGGCTCAACGCGATGCGTCCGCAAAAAAGCTCGACGAGTTGAAGCAAGCCGGGAAGGAAGCCTGGGACGAGACGCGCACCAAAACCGAGGCTGCGTTTGGTGAATTGGAAAAGGGCTTCAAGGAAGCGTGGACGAAGCTCACAGAATGAGCGTTGGCTGACAGCAGATTGCCTCGCGATAGCCGTCCCATCGCGAGGCGTGACATTTGCTGACACGCGCGGACTATTGATTGCCCATGCCGCTGTCTGAAGTTCCGCTGGCGCTGATAGAGCCGGATTGCTCGTCGTAAAGGCCGCTTGGAACGCGGAGTCGTGCTGGCGCCAGGTATCGTTTGCCCGCCGCGAATTTCCCCGCGCCACGCGCCCGACTCCTGGCCGCGCGCTTCAATGAATTCTTTGAAGCGCTTCAGATTACCCTTCACTCGCGCCGAGGCGATGCCCAGCGTCGTGCCCATTTTCTCCATCGCGCCGTCCGGCTCGAAGTGGATGCACGCCTTAACTCGTGTACGCGTGTCGGAAAGCCGCTCGAATTCCACCTGCCCGTCATTGCGTTTGCCCGAGGCGCTGCGCCACGCGATGCGTTGATCGGGAATCTGCTCCGTGATCTCCGCGTCCCATTCGTGCCGATGTCCGGCCACATTCCCGACCCAGTGCAGGCGCTGATCGTCCAATTGGCGCACCTCCTCGATGCCTTCCATGAACTCGGGGAACTCTTCGAATTGCGTCCACTGGTTGTAAACCGTGCTGAGGGGCGCATCCACCTCGACGGATTGCTCGATTGTCTCCATAACGACTCCTTGGTTAATGACTACGTTCGGTTTGCCTCCTTCTTCCACGAAACCTGTCGAGGCGGAGCAGCAGGATGTCAATCCACGGCGGATCGAGTGGAAAACAAGAAGTCGGGACGGAAGAGAAGCGAAGATACCCTCGCTCCTGATGAACAACTAACGGCGATTCTTCTGATTGGCGCGCGCTTCGCGTCGCTCGGCAAGCGCCCAGGCCACGATGACGGGACCAAAGCAAATTGCCACGCCGATCGGCATCGCATACAAGCCCCACCAATTCATATCGAAATCCATGCGCGTAAATTGCGGAGATGGATGTCGAAGGTAAAGGAGAGATTTCAGCTTTGAAGCGGATCGGCAGGGTTCACGGACGGTTTGCGAAAACGAGCAACGCCAGTCCCGCCAGCAACAGGAGCGAGGTGAACAAATGTGTAACGATGTGTTGTCCGATCATCAGCACGGTTTGGTCAGAACCTGGAAATATCCGGGCCAGAAGTGGGTACAAAATTGGAACAAAGTTGCCGAACAACGCCACAAACGCTCACGCCGCCGGGACGAGGTAGCCAATTCGTCGCTCGCGGATCCATCCCAGTCAGACCACTACCAACATTGCCACGTTCAGCAGTCCCACAAGGATTGCTTGCACCCAAATGAGCGTCTGTATGTGGCCCGTGTTCATCAGAACGAGACGGTAGGCTTCGCGCTCGGTGTATGTCGAGACGGCCGCTCAAGGCTGTCTCAGCGTGAGCGCCGGTGCCGGGTTCGTCGTCAGCGGATTGGTCACAAAATCATTTCGCTCCAACATCGCGATCCATGCGCCTGCCGATTGAACCACGCCAGCGATGTCCAGCGATTCGTGCAGCGACGGATACTTTTCCAAATAACTGCGCGACAACTTGAACAGTGCCGCCGCGGGCCGCAGCCGGTTCTTCTGCAAATGCACAAACGCGCCGGCGAATTGGATCAGCCCTTTGTAGAAACCGTAGTTCACGCCGCGCCGCCCTTCCGCCAGCCAGAGTTCCTCGAGCACGTCGTGCGCTTCGTAAAACAACTGGCGGTTGAAGCACTCGAAGAAACCGAGATAATGCGCGGGCAAATGCTGGCCGCGGCACGCATCAATCAAGGCCGCAATTTTCGGACTCTTCTTGCTCATCGGGAGCGCGAGAGTTTGGGCGTATAGCCGGGCGCCGCGATGAATTTCAGCAACAGCCTGCCGTCCTCCGCGTTCCACATGCGCACGTCGGCGTCATGGCCGCCGCTCGCCAAACGCTGCGTGCCGGCGTGGAACGCCAGCGAGTAGATGGCATCACGATGGGCTTCAAAGGTACGCACGAGTTCCTTGGTCTCGAGATTGTGCTGGCGAACACGACCATCCAGGGACGCGCTGAAAAAATTCGTCCCGCTCACGATTAGTCGTGTGGGTTCTCCATCCCAGCCAGAAAACTCCGCGGTCTTTTTCACGTCCTTCAAGTTCCATCGGTGAACGTTCCGCGTGCGGCTTGCAGAGAGAATCGACTTCGCATTCGCCCACGCCACGGCCGTCACGAAATCGCTATGGCCCGTGTATGTCTCATCAAGTTCGCCCGTTTTGACCTCAAAAATGCGCGCCGATTTATCGCGACTACCCGAAGCCAGCCGTTCGCCGTCCGGGCTGAACGCGAGCGCCAAAACCCAATCCGCGTGTTGCTCGATGGTTTGCAACAGCCGCCCGCTCTCGACGTTCCAGATGCGAATCATGTTGTCCGCGCCGCCCGCCGCGAGCGTTTTGCCATCGCTACTGAAGGCCAGGCACAGCACCGCGTCCGCGGTGGTCACGAAGACGTTCGCGAGTTCGCCGTTCGTGGCGTTGAACAATTTCACTTCGCCCAATTTCCCCGGCGTGCCGCTGGCGCACGCGAGCCAGCGCCCGTCAGGACTGAACGCCAGATCGAAAGTCCGCTCCGCCACGTTGCCGATCCGGCGCACCAACTCACCGCTGTTTGAATTCCAAATCGTGATTTCGTGATAACCGCTTGCTGCGATGTGCTCTCCCGCCAAATCAAAGGCCAACGCCGTGATCGGCACGGCTGCGGAATAGGAACGCGGAGCTTCCGGATGCACCGGCGGCGAGAGCACCGCGAGCGTGACTGAGCGGTCCGAGCCATCAAATTTCACTCCTTGCTCAATCCAAGTCTTAATGATGGCGATCTGCGAGACAGGTAGGGCCTCATCCTTCTGCGGCATCCGATCATCTTCGTCACCCGTCGTGAGCAGTTGGAACAACTTACTCCCAACAGCATTGCCGCTGACCACGGGGAGGTCCTTACTTGATCCGGGTTTCAGCAGCGCCTCGAAATTGTGCAGCCGATAGCCGCCCTTGGCCTTCTCCGCGTTGTGGCACGCGAGGCACTTCGCCACGAGGATGGGCGCGACCTCTTTGCGGAAAGAAATCTCGACCGCCCCGGCGCGCAATGCGATGGCCAGAAAAAGTGTGCCAACGATGTGTCTCACGGAATTTGTGTAACACCAGACGCGGCGCACACGAAGAGGATTCACCCCGCGCCGTCCACGATCTGGCAAACCAGCGGTGTCATGTCGATGCCCGCGCGCTCCTTGTATTGCTGCGTCATCGCGGCGCTGAACTCTTTGAGTCCATCGCGCTTCACAAGATTGATAGTTGCTCCGCCAAAACCTCCGCCGGTCAGGCGCGCGCCGAGACACGCGGAGTGTTCGCGCGCGATCTCGACAAGCAGGTCCAGTTCACGCGTGCTGTTCTTGAAAAAATCCCTCGAACTTTCATGGCTCTGGAACATGAACTGGCCGAACTGCACGAAGTCGCCCTCATGCAATGCGCGCGCGCCATGCACCACACGCTGAATTTCGCCAGCCACATGATACGCGCACTGATACTCGCGCTCGGTGAGCTTGTTCTTATTCGCCGCAAGGTATTTGGGTTCGACCGAACGCAACGATTTGGCGCCCAGCTTCCGGGCGGCGGATTCGCATAGCTCGCGCAACTCGTTGTATTCGCCGCCCACGAGTTGATGCTTCACGCCCGAATTGCACGTGACGATGGCCACCTCGCCGAACATGGGCGCATATTCGACGGTGAGAAACTTGAAATCGAATTCAAGGGCGTGATGCGCCTTGCCGAAAAGCGACGACGCTTGATCGAGCAGCCCGGATTTGACTCCGACAAACTCGTTCTCAGCCGCCCGGCAAAGCTTCGCGAGATCCATTTTTTCCTTCGTGTCCAGTGGCGGCAACTCACCGTGTTTGTCAGGCTCCGGTGGTTGCGCCAGCGAGCCGCTGCGCAGGGCAAAGGGATAAAGGCGGCGAATCATCAGCGCCGTCGCGACCTCCAGCGCAGCGGAACTGCTCATGCCTGCGCCCATCGGAATCGTGCCGTCGATGGCGGCGTTGAATCCCCCCACGCGCGCGCCGCGCCGCCGAAGCTGTTCGATCACGCCCTTCACATAATCCGCCCACGGCGCTTTGGGGTTCTTCTTCAAATCACTGACAAAGAATTCCTCGGCGTCGGGAAAGGCGGCCGCGATCAACTTTACTTTCCCATCGTTGCGCGATGCAGCGGCGATATGGACGTACTTATCCACCGCAATCGCCATGACGAGTCCCTCGTTGTAGTCCGTGTGATTGCCGAGCAACTCGAGCCGTCCCGGAGCCTGCACCAGATGCGGCGGTTTGTGGCCGAAGTGTCGCTTGAAGAGCGTGGAAACCGGTAGTTCCATGCGCCTGTCAGGCCGTCGCGAGCGCGTCAGTTTTCTTCGCCAGATCGAAATCCTTCCTGGTCAGTCCCCCTTCGCTATGCGTGGCCAGCGTGAGCGTGACCTTGTTCCAGCGGATGTCGATGTCGGGATGGTGCTGCGCCTTCTCCGCGGCGCGCGCGACTTTTTTAACAAAGTCCGTGGAGCCCACGAAGTTCTTGAACTGAAAAGTGCGAGTGATGCTCGCGCCTTTCTTTTTCCATTCCTTGACCGTGGGCAAGGCCGCCTTGATTTCGCCAGGATTCAATTTTGCCATGCGATACAAGTGGCATACCGGGCAGCGAGCGCAACTCTGCGTTTATCGTCCGCTCAGTGTTTCAGGACTTCTTCCATGACGCC
>DATHKK010000810.1:0-2826 GCA_035489355.1 Candidatus Limnocylindria bacterium | reverse complement strand
CCGTCCAGTTCGCTGGACAAGATCACTGCTGAGTACCTCGAAGAGAAACTCGGCGGCGCCAAAGTCGCCGAAGCCCCCGCCCCTCCGCCGAACCAGCCTATCATTGTCGTGGGAGAAGCTCCGACTGCGCCGCCACCCGAGGATGAAGTTTCAGTTCCCTCGGCGATCCTTGGAACGACGGTCCCGACAGAAACCGTGACGTCCGCGCCGCCCGCCGAGCCGCCGCCCCCTGTCGTGGAAGTTTCCCAGGCGCCCGCTGCGGAACCGCAAGCCCAGGCCCCCGCGCCTGCTCCGGAACCCGTCGAGCCGCCCAAGCCAGTGGAACCGACCGCGCCCAAAGTCGGCGAAAAGGTGGGTTCGATTCAATTGCCGCAGAAGCCGCGTGTCGGCGAGAGAATGGGATCAGTCAAGTTGCCCCAGCGCGACGCGGGCCGGGATTTCGGCCGAGGCCGTCCCGCAGATGGCCGTGGCATGCGTCCCGGACAACCGGGCCAGCAAATGCGCCAGGGCGGATTTCAACAGCGCCCGCTGGCTCCTGCTCCTCCCAAGGCGCCGGCCCAGCCGCAATTCACTGCCCCCGAGGGGGCGCCGGTCATCATCGTCAAGCCGCCGATCGTGGTCCGGGATTTGGCGGAGCAGATGAAGTTGAAGCCGTTCAAGATCATCGCCGACCTGATGGAGTTGGGCGTGTTCGCGAACGTGAACCAGGCGATCGACGAAACGACGGCGCAAAGAGTCGCGGCCAAGAACGGGTTCAAGTTCGAAGTCGAGAAGCGCGAGCGCGGTGGCGGCATCGTCCACGCGCCCATTAAGAAAATTGAACTCGATATCGACGACAAGCTCGAGGATCTCAAACCCCGTCCGCCGGTGGTCACGATCATGGGCCATGTCGATCACGGCAAAACCTCTTTGCTCGACGTAATTCGAAAAGCGAACGTGGCCGCGGGCGAAGCGGGCGGCATCACGCAGCATATCGGCGCTTACACGATTTCTTTTCCGCACCCTGAGCGAAAGGACGATCTCCAACAGATCACGTTCCTCGACACCCCGGGCCATGCAGCCTTCAGCGCCATGCGGGCGCGCGGCGCCAACGTCACCGACGTCGTCGTGCTCGTCGTGGCGGCCACCGACGGCGTAATGCCGCAAACGCTCGAAGCGTTGAACCATGCGCAGGCCGCGAAGGTCCCAATCCTCGTGGCGGTCAACAAGATCGATCATCCGAACGCCGACCCGATGAAGGTCCGCAAGCAGCTCGCGGAAAGAGGACTCACGCCGGATGACTGGGGTGGCGACACTATTTTCGTGGACGTTTCCGCGCTGACCAAGCAAGGCGTGGACAAGTTGCTGGAAATGATTTTGCTCCAGGCTGACCTGCTGGAGTTGAAGGCGAATCCCAACCGCCGCGCCAAAGGCAACGTGATTGAATCGGGGCTCGAACCCGGTGGTCCGACCGCCACGGTCCTCGTGCGCAAAGGCACGCTGCGCGTCGGTGACGTCATTCTGTGCAGCCAATATTACGGTCGCGTGCGCGCGCTCATCAGCGAAGAGGGCAAGCGCTCGAAGGAAGCCGGGCCGTCCGTCGCGGTGAAAGTGCTCGGCCTCAACGGTGTGCCTGAAGCCGGCCTCGAGTTCAGCGTTCTGGAGAATGAAAAGGCCGCGCGCGAGGAAGCCGAGCGCCGCGGCGAGCAAGCCCGCAAAGAAGGCCAGGAACAGGTGACGCCAAAAGTATCGCTGGAAAATTTGTTCGAGCGGCTCGACGAGCAGAGCGCGAAAGTGCTCAAGGTCGTCGTCAAGGCCGACACGCAGGGTTCGGTCGAAGCGATTGCCGATGCGCTGAAGAAGATCGAGTCGGACAAAGTTTCACTCGAAATCCTACGCGATGCCGTCGGCACGATCACTGAGTCCGACGTGTTGCTCGGTTCCGCTTCGAAAGCCGTCGTGCTCGGTTTCCACACGCGCATCGACAGCGGCGTGGCGGACGTCGCCAAGCGCGAAGGCGTGCAGATTAAGCTCTACACGATCATCTACGAGTTAATCGATGAAGTGAAACTGGCGATGGCCGGCTTGCTCGATACGATCCTCAAGGAAGTGATCACCGGCTCGGCGGAAGTGCGGAAGATTTTCGAACTCTCGAAGGGCGGCAACGTCGCGGGCTGCGCGGTCACGATGGGCCGCATCACGCGCGGCAAGGTGCGCGTCATGCGGCGGAAGAATCTTCTCTACGAGGGCGTCACGCAGTCATTGCGGCGCTTCCAGGACGAAGTGAATGAAGTGCGCTCGGGCATGGAATGCGGCATTCGCGTCGAAGGCTTCAACGAGTTTCAAATCGGCGACACGATCGAGTGCTACGCGGTCGAGAAGGTCGCGTCGAAACTCTAATCAACCGGAGGTTTTGGTATGCCGTCTCTCAGGCTCCTGCGGGTGCGCGAACTTTTGAAGCGCGAAATTGGTGAAGCGATTCGCCGTGAACTGCCGGTCCAAAAAGCGGGCCTGGTCACGGTGAACGACGTGGATGTCACTGGAGATCTCAAGAATGCCAAGGTCTATCTCGGCCTCCTGGGCACCACTGAGCAAAAGAAAACCGCCCTCGATCTGTTGAACCTCAATCGTGCTCGCATCCAGTCCATTGTGGCCAAAACGGTGGTTCTCAAGTTCACTCCGAAACTGAAATTCATCGTCGATCCTTCGGTGGACCGGGGCAACAAGGTGCTGAGCATCATCGAAGAACTGGAGAAAACATTGCCGAAGGACTAGTCCCGGCGTCTATGAAGCCCCCGCCCCAAATCGTTAAACGCATTCTCGAAAACATTCGCGACGCGCGCACCT
>DATHKK010000809.1:0-6032 GCA_035489355.1 Candidatus Limnocylindria bacterium | reverse complement strand
CTTTGGGTGAGTCAAAGCCATCTCAGTTCAAAGATAGATTCACCCGTGATCGGCCTTTCGTCGCACCCGCTGCCTTTGGTGTCAGGATGAATAGGCGCTCCGCTGTGACCTTCTCCGTTTTCAGCAACGCGCGCTGCACGCTCTCCGCGCGGGCCTGCATCAAGGCGCCGAGATCGTCGGTGCTGATTTCGATGCGCGCGTGCAACTCCGATTCCATCTGCCGCAGTAATTCATCGTCATCGGCCAAACCTGGAAGAGCAGCAGGTCGCGTCGCCACGCGTGGATTAATCGAGCTGGCTATGGCGTTCGTGGTTTTTGCCGGAACCCTCGCCACGTCTCGCGCGATTTGTACCTCGGCCCCTTTCCGTTGTTCCATGCGAACGATTGGAGCAACGACGTTGCTCATTGCGCCGGTCACGGCGTTGGTCGCGATGCTTGGCAACGGACGATCGCGGTTGAACGTCTTCTTGTAACTCGTCTTCAACCCACGCGCATAGTCACGCGGCTCCAAGCGAACTTCATCCACTGTGGCGGGCGCGTCCGACTTGCCCGCGAGTTCCGCCAGGCGCGCGGTTTTCAATTCACGCTCCAGTTTCAACCACGCCAGCGCGGCGCGATCCATCGTGTAGTCCGCCGAGCCGGTGATCTCCAGGCTCAACGCCGGGCGCTCGTAAAGGGCCTTGCTGAGTTTTTCCACCTTCGCCAATTCCACCGCGCTGATCTCCGACTGCCCTGGCGCGAACTCCACGAAACTCAACTCCTCCCCTCCGCCCACCAGCGCTCCGAGCAATGCAAAAGGCGATGTGGCCGCTTTCGCGAGCAGGTTCATCACGACGTCCCAGATGATTGGCCCTACCTTGAACTTCGGATCGTCAAGCCGGCCCTTCACCGGCACGTCGAGTTCGATGCGCCCGTTCCGGTCCTTCAAAAGCGCCACGCCGAGTTTCACCGGCAGCTTCGTCGCGTCCGGGCTGTTGTTCTTTGGCCCGAGCGTCAGTTGATCGATGAACACCACGTTCCGCGCTTCGAGCGCCTTCTTCTGCACCGAGTATTTCAACCCCACGCTGAGCTTTCCTTTCTGCAACGGATAGCCCGCGAACTTCTCCATGTAAGGCGTGAACGCCGTTAGCTCGGTGTTCTTGTTCGAGATGACCAGGTCCACGAACAAGTCGGAACTTAACGGACTCACCTTGCCGGCGATCGCAAATGGCGCGGCCTGGTTTACGCGACCGTGAATGTCCACCTCCGCCACCGCGCCGGTCTCGGAAGAGATTTCGCGCACGGTCCCGCTGAACTCCTCGACCGCGAAGCGGCAATGCGGTTCGAGGCTCAAGTCAGCGAACCGAATCGAGGCGTTGGTCAAGCTGAGCAAATCCAGTTGCAGCGGGAAGGGCAGAGGGCTTGAAGCTGCTTTCACTTCCGGCGGTGGCGCAGACGCGGCCGCTACGGTGGTCGCCGCATTCGTTTTCACTGGCAGGGCCGCGAGGGCGGTGAGTTGTCCGTTTGTTGCAACCACGACGCTGGTCACGAGGCTGTCGCACGCCAGTTCCTTGATACGAATACTCATCGGTTCCAGAACGAAGTCGATACCTCGCACGGCCACCTGCTTCCAGCGCGCGAAATCCTCGAAGGCAATTTGATCAATGATGGCGACATCGTTGAGGCTCACGTCGCCGGAGAATTTCAGCGCTGGCGGATTCGTGCCCACCATCGCCACAGACGCGCGGCCTTTCGTGGAAACATTGCCGCTCGTGAAAGCCAGCTTCACCCGCTCTTGCTCGACGTAGGATTGGAAGGGACGCAACTCAATCGCCTGCACGTCGAGATCGGCTTCCAGCGCGACCGGCAGCAACGTACCCCGCGCGTCGAGCTTCACGGTGCCGCCGCCATTCACACGCGTCGAAAAATTCACGGCCACGGGCGCATTCGACGCGTTGGAAAAGCCTTTGACCGTGAGTCCCAATTGATCCACCACGAGCCGCGCGATCGTCGGCGGCTGTTCATCCTCCACTCGCACTGTGTAGTCCGTCACCGCCAGGTTTTCGATGCGGATGGACCACGGAGCCGCGGGCGCGGTCGAGGCCGCGTTGGTCGTGGTAACCGGCGGATTCAAAATGCTCGGGGCGCGATTCGTCGGCGGCATCGCGAGCGCGAGCAATTCCAAAGTGCCATCGCGAAACCGCCGCGCGTTGATGGAGCCGCCCGAGGTTTCCACGGAACCCACCGTCGCGGACCGAGCCAGCAGGTTGGCGTGGGCGCCGCGCACCGCGACGCTCGGGATCACAACCAAACTGTTCGTGAGTTCGGCATTCGCCCCGGGTGCGAACACCTGGAGATTCGTCAGCACCACCGTTCCATTCGTCACCGCGAGGTCGAGGCCGTTCGTGGCCAGCGCGAATTGATACGCCGCGCCCACGGTCACCTTCCCGCCGCGCACGTCGAACTGCACAAATTCGCGCAGATACGTGCCGTATTTCTTCAAGTCGATGCCGCCGAGTTCAAACTTGCCCGATGACGCGGGCGGAATTGTCGTCAGGTCGCCGGCCCAATTGAAATACTCTCCCTCGCCCGTGCTCGCAGTGAAAGCGTAGGGACTGTCCACGCGCGGACGCGTGGTGAAATTCGTGAGCCGCACGTCGATGGGCGCAAACCGCGTCTCGAAGGGCTGGGCGCGATAAAAGTCCGCCACCGCCACGACGCCATTCGTAATGGCGAGCGACTTCACCAACACCGCTGGCGGCAATTTTTTCTCCTCCGACGCGGGTGCGTTCGTTGCCGGCGCATTCGTCAACAAGTCGGCGAAGTTGAATTGCCCATTCGTGAGCACCGCGAGATAGCCGCAAGGCGATCCGAGTTGAATCTCGTCACAAGTCCACGCGCCGTTGAACAGAGACGACCACGCCTCGAAGTTCACGTAGAAGTTGCTGAAGGAGGCAATCGTCGCTCCGTCCGGTTCCGTCAGCGCGAGGCCGCGAATGGTCAGCGAGAGCGCATACGGATTCACGCGCACAGTGTCCACGCGCGCCGCGCGATGGGTGAGCGCCGGGAGTTGCTTGCGGAGCTGCCACTTGATGATGGCGGGCAACACGAAGAATCCCACGACGGTATAAACGAGCATTACGACGGCGAGGCGTTTCAGCCAGCGGCGGCGTTTGGGTTTCAACGTCCTGGTCGTGGGTGTGTTCGGGGTGCCACTCACGGGAAGAAGATGAGGAAAGAAAAGTGGTTTGGAAAGACAGACGTGCGTCAGGCAGGGATGAACAGACACCCAACTTAATCCGCAGATGACGCAGGTTTCACAGATTCAAATCTGTGTCATCTCGGCCATCTGCGGACAACTCCTTTTCAATACACCAACACCAGCACCGCCGCCTGCTCTGCCGACTTCACTACATCCTCAAACTTCCGTTCCTTCGTGTTCGCGTCCTTGAGCTTCGCCGAAACTTCCGGCACCGATTCGAGGAAGCTGAGCAGGAAACTGCTCTTCACCGCGTAATTTACGTTCTCTGGTAACGCCCCGGTCGCGGCCAACGCCGCCCGCGCGCTCAACTTCGCCGACACTACGCCCACCACGTTCCCGCGCTCATCCACCAGCGCGCCGCCCGAATTGCCCGGCTGCACGGGCACACTGATTTGAAACTGCCGCGCGTCATCCTGCGCGCCGGAGAGCGCGGCGATTTCGCCCCGGGCCAGCTTGGGCGCGAACCCTTGCAGGCCGACGTTGGGGAAACCGACCGTGGCCACCGTGCTCCCCAGCCGCATCCCGCGGCTCGCCACCACCGGCAACGCCGCAAACCGGCCCTCCGCCTTGAGTAACGCGAGGTCATTGGCCGCATCCACCTTCACCACTTCGGGCAGCTTGCGGCAGGAGCGCCAATTGACGCCTGACTCAATTTCTTCGTAAGCTCAAGCGCTGATGAACCGCTCTACTACGTCGACAACTTCCACGTTCTCCGCGAGCACATCAAAGACGAGCCCGTCGATCTCATTTACCTCGATCTGCCGTTCAACGCCAAACGCGACTACAATCTCCTCTTTAAATCGACCAAGGAGATCGAGAGTGGGGCGCAGATTTCCGCCTTTGAAGATTCGTGGCATTGGGCGAGCAATTTCTGGCGGGAGTATTTCCGCATTGATCTCGTCCAACCAACGATTTGCGGAATGGGTCACACTTTGAATCCTGCCGCATTACAAAAGCATGAATAAAATCATCCTCCCGCTACTGCTTTCAATTTCAGCTTTCGCTGAGGTTCCGGAGAATATTTCAGAGTTTCCTGTGCAGATTGAAATTGGGGGCTCGATGGGAAGCGGCTTCTTCGTCATGACGAGCAATAGAGTATTTCTGGTTACCGCTAAGCACGTGCTCTTTGACATCGCTTCGACTAATCGCTCACTTCCTCTCAGAGGTTCCACTCTCTCATTTTCGGCTTGGAGCAAAGCGGTATACGGCACAGCAACCTATAATATCCAGCATTACTACACGAACAACGAAGTAAGATTCTCAAATGACCGTGATGTAGCTGTTGTTCACTTTTGTGATCTCGTCGGCACCAATAAAATTCTGGGATTTGAGTTGGATTACGTCACGGTCAATCCAAACACCAATTGGTTCCAAGGAATGCCGTATGAACAGCTCCGAAAAATTCGCGATCTCAGCGTTGCTGAAGACGCTTACACGTTCGGTTACCCTGTCAGTATCGGGTCGGCTTTGCCGGGAAAAAGACAACTTGATTCGACGCGCCCATTGGCCCGCAAGGGAATTATTTCGGACGTAGATTTGCGGCGTAACGTTATTGTCATCGATATGCCGGTATACTTCGGCAATAGCGGGGGGCCGGTGCTGACCGTTCAAAAAGTTAGAAACGTGTTCCCCGACTCCTACCATGCTGCGGTTGTGGGGATAGTGAGTCAGTTCATTCCATTTGAAGATGTCTGGGTTAGTCAAAGATACAATCTACCAAACGTTTCTTGGTCAAACTCTGGCTACGCTGTCGTGGAGCCCATCGACTCCGTAATCGCTCTCCTGTGGTAAGCAGCCAGAACGGGCCGGTTCTTGGGTCAGTCCTTACAATCGACAATGTTCCGCTTCGTCCCCGATTGCGGCGCTGCCAGACTCGTGATGGAAGGCCGCAGCCCCGCCGTGTCGGGACTCACCTTCACCCACCGCGACGCTGGCGAGAAAAAGTTTCCGGCGCTCTGCCGCCCAGCCCCGTTGGGGCGGCATCTTTGTAGAACCACGCGAAAAGAAACTCCTAAGCTCCATCAGGAGCGGCATCATCCGCGCAAAGCATTCCACGATGATTTCCGGAACATGCCGCCCTTACGGGGCTGGAGAATTGTTTTGGCTTTCGTTTCTACAAAGATGTCGCGCCTACGGCGCTGCCAGACTTGTGATGGAAGGCCGCAGTCCCGCCGTGTCGGGACTCACCTTCACCCACCGCGACGCAGACGAGAAAAAGTTTCCGGCGCTTTGCCGCTCAACGCCCTTGGCGCGATGCGTCGGTAGGGCGCGTCGCTCTGCGCGCGCCACGAATCGGAGGAACCTCTCTCACGCCCGGAATTCAAACCGGCACGACACGTCGAATTACGTGGTTTTCATTCTGCCTCACCCCGGCGCGCGCGGAGCGACGACGCCCCACCCGCCGCACGCCCTTGCGGACGTATCAAACTGGTGGGAAGAATCTGGGCAAGTCCCTCATGCCGTGAAGGACGCGCAGGATCACGATGCGGTCGCCGCGCGGTTGGTAGAAGACGAGGTAATTGCCGAAGCCGTCAACCGCCCTGGAGCGGACGCCGACAAGTTTGCGAAAGCTGCGCTGCGAGCCGAGTTCGGGATTAGACGCGATGAAGTCGAGGGTTTGTTCCGCCGCCACCAGCAGGCGATCCGCCGCGTCCACATTATCGCGGGCGATGTAGCGCCAATGTTTTTTGAGATCGAGGCGGACGCGGGCCTTAACGATGCAGTTCATCACACCGCAGTGCCGCCCGCATGTTCCTGATGAAGTTCAGTCCGAAGATCGGTCCAGAAAGTT
>DATHKK010000808.1:0-7226 GCA_035489355.1 Candidatus Limnocylindria bacterium | reverse complement strand
GCGAACGCTTGGAAGCGCAGTTCGGGTACGGGCGGCTTCGCACTGATTGGCGAAAGCACGCTGCCCATCGTGAAAGATCTGAACACGAGCGCAGGACGCGACGCACTTGGCCTCGACGAGAAAATCATGCAAGGCGTTTCGTTCGTGCCCTTCCGCGTCCGCGAAGGCGATGACGCGAGTTGCTTGAACTTGAACCGCGCACAACAGCCGAGGTTGTTGGGAGTTAAACCCGCTTCCATGCCTAATGACGCGTTCTCGTTTGCCTCCAAGCTGGAAGGTGCAGCGAGCATGTCTGGTGAGTGGGAGGTTCTCAACAAGTGGCGGCTTCCAGATCGTACCTTGATTCCAACGAACAGAATTCCGACGATTGGCGACGCGGCATCGATCCAGTGGGCGCTCCACAAAAAGATCGGCGACACGCTGCCGTATCGCGACGAGCGTGGAGAAGAGTTCGAAGCATGGATCGTCGGCGGCTTGGCCAACTCCATCCTCCAAGGTTCACTCATCATCGACGAAGAGGAGTTTACGAAGCGTTTCCCCAGCGTGAGCGGCTATCGAATGTTCCTCATCGACTGTCCGTCGAACGCGCTGCCGCAAGTCTCGGCGGAGTTGTCGCGCGCGCTTCAGGATTATGGATTCGAAGTGACACCGGCCGCGCAGCGACTCGCGGCATTTAACGCGGTGCAGAACACTTATCTCAGCACGTTCCAAGTGCTCGGCGGGCTGGGCCTGCTGCTCGGCAGCGCGGGCCTCGGCATCGTCGTGTTGCGCAACGTGCTCGAACGGCGCGGCGAATTGGCGCTGCTCATCGCGGTCGGTTTCCGCCGCGCGCGCGTGCAGAAACTGGTGCTGGCCGAACACGCGGTGCTGCTGTGCCTCGGCTTGGTGATTGGAGTTGTCTCTGCGCTCGTCGCGGTTTTACCGAGCCTGCTTTCGCCACGCGGCGAGTTGCCATTGCGATCGCTGGCATTGACTCTGGGTGGCGTGTTGTTGTTCGGAATGATTTCCACGTGGCTCGCCACGCGCGTGGCCGTGAGAGGCAACTTGTTAGAAGGATTGAGAAATGAATGACGCTAACTTGTTAACCGCAGAGGCGCAGAGACTCAGAGATAGGAAATCGTTGAGCGAAGGCTTTGAACGCGCCGATCGATTGAGATTCTTGCCGGTTGCTGGTCCTCTGCGTCTCTGCGTCTCTGCGGTTACTTTTGTTTTCCTTTGCTTTGCGAGCGCGGCGTACGCCGCCGAGGAAAAAGGCAAAGTCCTTTACCAAAACGATTTCTCGAAAGGCGAAGTGGGCAAGCTGCCGGAGGAAATGCTGCTGCTCGACGGTGGATTCGCTGTGCAGGAATTCAACGGTAACAAAGTGCTGCAACTGCCGGGCGCGCCACTCGACACGTTTGGCGTGCTCTTCGGCCCCACCGAGTCCGCGAACATGGCGGTGAGCGCGCGCGTTCACAGCTCGAAGAAGGGTAGGCGCGAGCCGGCGTTCGCGCTCGGCTTGAATGGCAACGCGGGTTACAAGCTGCAGGTTTCCGCCGCCAAGAAACTCGTGGAACTTTACAAAGGCGATGACGTGATCGCCAAAGAGCCGTTCACGCTGGAGTCCGATTCATGGACGATGCTGAAGCTGCAAGTGCGCAAGGTGAAAGACGGCGAGTTCGCCGTGGAAGGCAAGGTTTGGAAACAAGGCATGTCCGAGCCGGAGAAATGGACGGTCACGTTCACTGAAACTTCCGAGCCGACGGCGGGTCGTGCTTCGCTTTGGGGGAATCCTTTCGCCGGCACGCCGATTGACTTCGATGATTTGGTGGTGAGCGCCGTGAAGTGAAAGCAAACTGGCAGGCAACAATCGAACAGCTCTACGCCGCGTTTAAGACTGTTCCGAAACCACGTCACGTTGAAGGTTGTCCGTGCTGCACTTCAGAAGGAGAATTTCGGCACCTGCTGGCCAAGCCACTGCGCGATGTCTCTCCTGACGAACTCGGTCGATATGCTTCAAAGGCTTTGACGACTGTCGGGACTGAGGATGACTTCCACTATTTCATTCCGCGAATCTTAGAGGTCAGTGCTACGGAATGCGGCTGGTGGCCGGAACCAGCAATAGTGCTTGGCAAAATGCAAATGGCGGACTGGCAAAGTTGGCCCAGTGAACAAGTCTCCGCTGTTCGCGCATTCCTATGGGTGAATTTTTTACGCGTGCTGGAACAGGAAGATTGCGGTTCTGATCTCGACGACTGGATTTGTGCCGTTGGACGGGGCGGAGAAGATTTGTCGCCCTACTTGGCTCAACTGGAACGGCAGCCTGTGAAGCTTGTCCTATTGTACGAAGACAACTCTGAGTCACTATTGAAAGGGCGTCTTTCAAATCCATTCTGGGAAGGCGCAGCCTCGGCCGAGGAGGCAGTTGTGAAATGGTTTCGATCGTCAGATGTCGTGGAGGTTATCAACAAGACTTGTGGCATGGAGAGCTAGAGCCACGCAGCGGGGCACCGGCCGCTGCAATTCACGCCTCAATCGTCTTCCCCGGCTGTGGCTGATGAATCTTCATCTTTGGCCAGCGTGCGCGGATTTGTTCCTCGAACCACGCACGTGCCGGTGCGTCGCCGTGGCCGAGGAAGACCGTGTGCGGGCTGACTGCGCCGACGAAGTCGAGCAGTTCGTCGCGATTGGCGTGCGCGCTTAAATCGAAATCGCCCACTTCACAATTCTTGGTCACTTCGCCCGCGCTGGGGCTGAAGGCGAATGTCTCACCCGGTTTAGCGGCCTTGAGCCGGCCACCGGGGCTGCCCGGGTCCGCATAGCCGACGAAAAAGATCGCGTGCTTGGGATCGCCCATCATGCGCACCGCCAGCTCGTGAGCGGGAGTTTTCTCGGTCATCATTCCGGCGGTCACCACGAAGATGCGCCGGCTGTTGAGCTTCATGTTCTCGATCGTGTTCTTGTCGAGCACCACCAGTTCGAGCGCTTCATTCAGCCGCAGGTTGGTGAGGTTGCGGTGCGTGCGATGCGCTTCGAGGTCGTAAATCTCCGTGAACACGCGGCCCAGCCCGCCGATGTAAATTTGCTGCCGCTTCAATCGTCCGCTCTTCATCAGCAAAGCCAGCGCGGCCAGAATCTCCTGCGTGCGTCCGAGCGCGAACACGGGGATCAACACAGACCCGCCGCGTTTCAGCGCGTTCTCGATCGCTGCACCGAGCCGTTCAATTTCCGCGGCGCGGGTGAAGCCCGGAATCGGTTCGCGCGCCCCGCGTGTTGTTTCCATGATCAACACATCGGCCTTGATGTCTTCGAAGCGCGCCGCCTTGAGAATCGTTTGGTCGTGGAAACAAACATCGCCGGTGTAGAAGAGCGTCTGCTTTTCGCCGCGCACCATGATGCCGGCGGCACCGAGCGCATGACCGGCATCGGAGAATTCCAAGGTTGGCGAACGCAGCCCGGCACGGATTTTTTGAAACGACGCCCATTCGATTTCGCGCCCGCACTTGTAGGCCTGAAAGAGCGGCTCGATCTCATCCACCTCGTCGTGCGTGAAGAGTGGATACTCCTTAATGCCGAGTTCGTCGCGCTGGCGCGTCATCACGTTCACGGAATTGTGCAGCACGCGTTCCACGATGAAGTAGCTCAGATCGGTCATGAACACGTGCGCCTTCGGAAAATGACGCATGGCCACCGGCAATGAACCCACGTGATCGTGATGGCAGTGCGATAAGGCAATTGCGTCCAAATCCTCCCGCACAATGGCACTGTAAAGCGGCAGACTTTCGCGCCCGTCGAGTTTGGGGTGAACGCCGGCATCCATGAGAATGCGATGGCCGTCGATATCCACGAACCACGCGCTCGCGCCGATGTCCGTGTCTGGATTGAGATTAATGACGCGCATAATTTTTAAAATTCTCTGCAACTTTCCCGCCCGTTTTTCGTTCTACAAGACGTGCAGGGTAACATGATTTTGGTCCGGCAAATTTTTTTGAACAGAGCCGGGCCAAAGACGTCTTAACCTGCGTCCGGCTCCTCCGGGAGCAAATGCGGTCTGCGCAACGCGGCCCGCGTTCATGAGTTGGGCGCCCAAGTGGGCGAAAAGGGGGTACGTTTGGTTGTTTGGGTTGACCGGGCGTTCGCAGGAACGCCCGGTTTTTTCTGCGGTTGGCCTCGTCACCGGTTTGTCACTTTTCGCCGGCGCCTGCGCCGCTGAACATTTTCATCATCGCGGCCTGCATCAATTCCTGGAGGCTGTTGTATTTGGCGTAGGCGGCTGGCATCTCGAAGAGCGATGCGTCGGGCGCTTCCAATTTCGGCTGCTGAAATTTCAAGATGAGCGTGTTCTTGCGCTGGTCCATTTGAATCTGCAACGGGAAACCTTTCAAATCGCTCGCCTGCCAGACGAACGCTTCCTGCGGCCTTCCTTTGGCATCCGCGAAAGCGAGTTTCTTCTTCACGCACGGATGACCGTCAATATCCTCCTTGCCGGCGTCCGTGATTTCGATCTTGGCATCGGCCACTTCCGTCTCGGAAAACGGCACTTCGGCGTAAGACTTCAGCCCTGGATAGCTCACGACGGTCGCCTTCTTATCAGAGCGCACGATCGTGACCATCTTGTCCATGCCCGCTTGTTTCATCATTGCGCTCGCTTCTGGTGGAATGGAGCCGCCTTTCATTTCCGACAAATCCATTTCCGAGCGCAGCTTCCCGTCGCGCAAGGCAATCGACATCGGGAGTGCGGAAATCTCCTTCTTGTTCTCATCCAGGATGCGCGCGTCCGCCTTCGCCGTGAAGGCCTTGATGTCGCCGAACATTTTCAGCATGGCCGCGTTGATGCCGGCCGGCGGACCACCCACTTGCGCCGGCGCGGACGCCAGCGAAGTCGCGAGAGTCAGGGCGAGGAAAAATCGTTTCATGTGCATGTCCTTCTTGTTCCGTATTCGTGCAGCAGAGCAGTTGGCTGCGAGTTTAGCAAAAGCAAATCCCGAGAAACCCCGGTCCGGGAGCATTTTCAATTTTTGAGCAAGTCAACGCTGCGCATGAGATACCAAGTTCAAAGCTCGAAACACCAAGCTCCGGATAAACTTCAAAAACAAAAACCTCCGCTGGCCCGGTTCTCATCAAAAGAAACGCGAATCAAGTGAAGAGCGCGCCGAACCTGACTTGAAACACCGCACGGTGAACCAAAATCAGAAAGAGGAATTGCGCGAATCAAAGGCGGGAAATTTTTTCCAGGATTGTAGTGGTCGATTTTCCAGGAACGAAAGGAATGATGGTGATTTTTCCGCCGGTGTTTTCCACGGTGCGGCGCTCCTCCTGGTTGAGCGTTTCCAAAGTGTAATCGCCGCCTTTGATGTAAATATCCGGCTTCGCCAGCGAAAGAAAACGGGTCGCGGCCTTCTCGGAAAAAATAAAAACAGCATCGACCGATTCCAGGGCGGCGACGACGAGCGCGCGGTCGCCTTCGTTATTGACGGGGCGATTCGGTCCTTTGAGTTCGCGCACGCTGGAGTCGCTGTTAATGCCGACCAGCAAAGCGTTGCCTTGTTTGCGGGCGTTTTCCAGATAAGTGACGTGTCCGAGGTGGAGCAGATCAAAGCAGCCGTTGGTGGCGACAAGTTTCTTTCCGGCGCTACGTAATTGTTCGCGCCAGGCGGGAAACTGTTCGCGGGACAAAAGTTTTGCCCGAAAATTCACGGCGAAAACTTGCCTGACTCGCTAGCTGGTTGGCAATAGAACAAGTTGCGGTCGCGTTTCGGTGCTGTGTGAGTATAATCTGCGAGCTTTTGATGAAACCCAAATTGTTGATCGTTGAACTCTGGGGATTGGGCGATTTAGCGATCGCGACTCAATTCCTGCGCGCGGCAACTGAGAAATATGAAGTGACCTTGCTGGCCAAAGTGTATGCGGTGGATCTGGCGCAACGATTCTGGCCAGGCGTGCGCGTCGAGCCTTTGAATGCGCCGTGGACTGCGTTTCGCGGGAAATACCGATTGTGGAAATGGCCGTTTCGGGAGTTCTTCCGTTTGCGCCGGGTGATCCAGGAACAAGAGTTTTCCATTTGCGTCTCGTCACGTTGGGACCCACGCGACCATGCGCTCATGCGTTTCTTTGGAATACCGCAGCGTTTCGGTTTCCCGCGCTTGAACAGCCAGATGTTTCTGACGCAATCGCTCCAACGACCCGACCCGGGTTTGCATCGCTATGAACAATGGCGCGTCCTCGGCCACGCGCTTGGGTTGAATCTTCCGACGCGCCCGCCCGCTTCCGAATCGCGCCGCGAGAAAGAAATTGATGTCGTGATCCACACCGGCGCAGCGCGCGCGTTTTGCATCTGGCCGTTGGAACATTTCCAGCAAGTGCTGGCGAAGCTGCGGGCGCAAAACTATTCCGTGCGCGTGTTGTGCGACCAATCGCAACGCGACGAATGGAATCAATTGGGAGAACAAAATGTTTTAACTCCATCGAGCGTCAGGGAACTTGTGCCTCTGGTGGAAGATGCGGGAATTTTCATCGGCAACGATTCCGGTCCCGGCCATCTCGCGGCGTTGTGCGGCTTACCGACGTTTACTTTGTTCGGCCCGCATTTTCCGGAAGGCTGGGCGCCGCTGCATCCAGAAGCAGCATGGATTCCTGGCCGGCCTTGTCCCTACAAACCTTGCGAAGCGCGGTGCGAAATTGGTGTGCATCGATGTTTGGTGGATGTGAGTGCGGAAGAAGCCTGGCGCAGCATCGAACCGTTTGTGCAGCGGCATGGCGGCAACCGCAAAAGCAATGTACCCGTTCCCAACCAGATGAAGAAGATTGCATAGAAAAGTTTTTACTGATGGGCGGCGTTGCTGCGCCGCCCAAACATCAAGCAAAACGGCAGCTTTGCCCTACCCAGAAGATGAATTATCGCTTGTTCACTGGCAGCTGAACCAATAATTTTCATACTCTATTCTTCAATAATTTTGCATTTTATCATGAAGTATTTAATCACAGGCATCACCGGTTTTGCCGGTCCGCATCTGGCCAATCTTTTGATCAAAGAAGGTCACGAAGTCTTCGGTTTAATCCGCCACAGCAATGGCCGTCAGACAGATATTCTGGACGTGGTGCCAACGGAAAATTTTGAAAAGATCACCTTCCTATACGGTGACCTAGTGAATTTCCGCGTTCTGAACAGCATCTTCAAACAACACAAGTTTGACGGCGTGTTCCATCTCGCCGCGCAGTCTCATCCGCCCACGAGTTTTACCGATCCA
>DATHKK010000807.1:0-2123 GCA_035489355.1 Candidatus Limnocylindria bacterium | reverse complement strand
CGCGGATGTCCGTGCCGGTTACAAAGCTGCTGGCTTTTTGGCTCGCGAGAAAAACGGCCGCGCCGACGAGTTCGTCCGCGACACCGAAGCGGCTCATGGGCGTGTGAGCGAGAATGGATTTCGTGCGCGCGGTGGGCGAGCCGTCGTCGTTGAAGAGCAGCTTGCGATTTTGTTCCGCGGGAAAAAATCCCGGCGTGATGGAGTTCACGCGCACATTCTTCGGTGCCCATTCGCGAGCGAGAAATTGCGTGAGATTCAATACCGCCGCCTTTGCGGCCGAGTAAGCGACGACGCGCGAGAGCGGCAGGTGCGCGGAAACGCTGGCGATGTTGATGATGCTTCCTCGTCCGCGCGCCACCATCCCGGGGCCGAATTCCTGGCACGGCAATAGCACGCCGCCGACGAGGTTCAAATCGAAGTTCGCCTGCCAGTCGGCGATCTGGATGGACTCGAAAGCGCGCTCCGGGGTAACGGTGACTTTGGGGTCATTGCCGCCCGCCGCGTTCACGAGAATGGTCACGGGGCCGAATTGGTTTTCGATCTCCGCGCGCGCGGCGGCGAGGCTTTCGCGTTTCACAGCATCAGCGTTGAAGAAAACGGCTGTGCCATTGGCCTCGGAAATATTCTTCACCCGGGCGTTGCCTTTGTCGCGATTACGGCCGAGCACCGCGATGCTGGCGCCGACGTGTGCGAGGCCTTCCGCGATGGCACCGCCCAATTCGCCTGTTGCCCCGATGACGACGGCAACCTCTTCGCTGAGATCAAATAGTTTCATGAAGCGAGGCAGTGTGATGTGAGCGCGAGCAAGGCTGAAAGAAAAAATAGGCGACGGTCGTAACGGAGTGGACCGAATTGGTCACACACGCGCCAAGGATGGCGGCGGAGCGCGGCATTCATGCCGCTTCAACGGCCTGCTTTCCAGGACTGCCGAATAGTTGCGACGTTTTCGGCCGGAGAACAAGGAAGCGGCATGAATGCCGCGCTCCTTAGGATGGTGCGTGTGTCAGGGTGCGTTCCACGTAGCGAAAGAACTTCCGCTTGCGTTAATCACGGGGTTGACGTGGACGGAAGTGAGCAGAGTTCCCAGCCCTCAGCGCAACTGCAACGCACAAAACTCGTCGAAGGCGCCCCCGAAGAGTTTCTTCACGTCGCGCTGAATTTCTTCGCGAGTCGGCACCCAACCGGTGGCCGTGAGGTCGCCGTATTTCTCCACGAGGACGCGCGAGATGATTTGCCGCGAGTGTTGCCACTTATAGAGCAGATGGCCGAGCACGCGCGCATCCGAATGTTGCGGCGTGAAGCTCAGGCCCAGCAGTTCCACGCGCATGCGCGTCATTTCTTCGATCAGGCTCGGGTTGTTGAGGAACCACCAGCAGCCGAAGATGTGCAGGTTGCGGAATTTGCGCGCTAGCACGCAAAGCTCGTGCTGGTTCTCCCGCGCTAGCACGGTGGCGATGAATTTCGTGTCCGGGAACATCGCGCACAGATTCTGAATCGAGCCGAGGTTCGTGTTGCCCACGCCGTCGCCCGCCAGACGCAGTTCCGGATTCACCTGACGGCGCACGCCTGGCATGAGCGCAAAGGGAATTCCAAACTCACGGCAGTGCGGCACGATGGCTTTTTCGATGATGAGCGCGCATTCGTTCTGCGCAGGAAATTCAAAGTCCGGCGCGAGCGACACCATGACGAAACGCGGGTTCATGCGCTCGGTCCAGTCCGCGAGAAAGCGCCGGACTTCACCGATGGTGTGGGCGGTCAAGTCTTCGGAAACCTTATAGCCCCACGCGGCCAACTGTGTGCAGGTGGAACTCCACGAGATGAGCAGTGGATCAATGCGCAAGCCGGCGCTGAATCGCGGATCGCGTTTGAAACCGCTCTCCCACACCGCGCGCTCGTCGTCGTCGAAGGGCGAGTTGGTCATGCAAACGTTGCTGACGTTCGCCAGTTCGAGGCTGTGCGTCACCAGGTCCTCCGTGTCCCATTCGTCGAACCAGCCACGAATCGAGTTGAGGTCACGCTTGCGCACATCCAGGCCGAGCATGTTCAACGTCGTGAGGACGCCGCGGCACGATTCGGAGATGGGAGAATTCTTGAGGAACAATTGCTCCCAAATCATCTCGGCC
>DATHKK010000806.1:0-3679 GCA_035489355.1 Candidatus Limnocylindria bacterium | reverse complement strand
AGTCCGGCCGTGCAGCAGATCGTCCGCGATCAAGCCATCGAGCTGATTCGTTACCAGGATTTGTGATATGGCAAAAATTTTGATCGTTCTTTTCATCGCGCTATTTTTCGAAGCACTGGGCGTTGTCATTCTCAAACAGGGAATCGATCAGATCGCCGCGCACGAGAAAGCGCGGCAGGGCGGCGACATCAAAGCGAGCCCGAGCACGGTACTTCGGCTGATCGGCCAGGGCTTCGTCAACAGCCGCGTCCTGCTCGGAGTTTTGTTTGAGGCCATTTTTTTCGCGGGTTTGTTGTTTCTCATGGGGCATCGCGACATCAGCTTCGTGTGGCCGCTGACTTCGCTGAGCATGGTGGCAACGACGATCGCGGCCATTTTTATCTTGCGGGAAAAAGTGTCGGGCACGCGGTGGGCTGGCGTCGTTTTGATGATGCTGGGCGCAGCGCTGATCACCTGGAGCGAACAGAAGCGGGAAGCGGAGAGAAACGCCCTCACTCCGCCGAGCCGCGCGCCAGCCGCTAAATAATTTTCATCAGCACCTCGGCGAGACGTTGCGCGCCGGTCGTACTGTTTCGGCCCAACCGCATTAGCGCGGGAATTTTGTGCGGGGCTTTCAGTATCGCGATCGCCAGCCTGGTCGAACTCAGTTTTTGCTCTGTCGTCGTCAGTGCGTTGAAGTCCAGCGGCAGATTCTCGCCGGCTGAATCTGAGATGACGCGCACCGTCGCACACTCCACCTCAGCCTTGCGGCAGATCTGATGAATGATCGCGGATTCCATTTCTACTGCATCGGCGCCCGTGCTGGCGCGAAGCGCGCTTTTCTCCGCGACTGTAATCACCACGCGTTCGCTGCAAACGAATGAGGCTGGCGCCGCCCCCGCACCTTGGAGTTTCGCGGCAAGATGATGCGGCGTGGTGTGCGGATCGAAAACAACTGCACCGCATTTCAGTGCCGGGTCCAATCCGCCGGCGAAGCCACACGAGAATACGCGAGCGGGACGAATGCTCTTCAACGCTTCACGCATGGGCTGTTCTGCGTTGTGTGCGCCCATTCCTGTAATGAGCACGCGAACGTCCGTTCGTCCTCGAACGAGTTGGCGGAACGGCTTCGCTTCCTGCGGCACGGCGAAGCAGACGAGCACGGGCGCGCTCATTTGATTCCGGCGAGGCGTTCTTTCCAAATGTGATAGAGCTTCACGGTTGCAACGACATCGCGCAGGCAGTATTCGGCAATCTCATGGAACTTTCCTTCATCCATGAGCCGCTTCACGTCCATGCCGGTCACGCCGTGGCCTTTGGGCGATTCAATGCCGAAAGCTTTGCAGTAAAAATCCAGGTTGAACTTGCGCGCCGCGCCGTCGCGTCCGCTCACACTGTAGAAGCTGAGCTGCTCGGCGAGATCGCAGTGCGGGTCCGTGGCAAAGCGGTAGCCCAGCCAGTCTTTGCGCGTGATCGGCACGTTCAATTGCGCCGAGCGGAGGTAGAGGAACGGCACGTCAAAGCCGCGCCCATTGAACGTCACGATGTTTTCGTAGTGCTTCGCCACGTCCCAGAAGGCGCTGAGCAATTCGATCTCATCGCAACACGCGACGAACTCCACAGGGCCACCCTCGACACCTTCCTCCTCGTACTCTTCCGCAGTGAAGAGCACCTGGCCGCGCGCTGTGTCGGCGTTCAACATCGCGACGCACACGACGCGCGACGTGAACGGCCACAGGCTCATCATGTTCTGAAGTTCCGTGCGCCGCTTCTCGCGTTCGATTGGATCTTCGAGACGCGCGGCGTCGCGGAAGAGGTACTCAAGTTGGACTTCGTCGAACGATTCGGTCGGGAGGGCGGAGGTCTCAATATCGAAAATAAGGGTGGCCATAAATAACAAACCAGGATGGCAAAAATCGTCGCCATCCTGGTTGAGCTCAACTAGCGCTACTTCTTCTTCGTTGATTTTTTCTTAGCAGCTTTTTTCTTGGCAGCCATGAGCTTTCACCTCCGATCCATGCGATGTGCGTTTCATGGAGCACTCTTGTAGAGAGATCATGTGTGCGTGAAAAGAAATTTCGTTTGCCAATTTTTTTTTCCGCGCGACGATCACGCGCCGAACTTGTCGAACATTTTTGCGTTCGCTTGCATCAAGCGGATCAAAAACTTCGCGTCGAACACGCCAAGCGATCCGAGATTCGCGCCGGTGTCGGTGAAGCGATCGAGTTTGTCAGAACCCGAATACGCGGAGTGCAACAGCACCGGTTGCGGATGCCACGAGTGTCCTTTCATCGCGCAGGGCGTCGAGTGATCGCCAGTGATCGCGAGCACGTCGGGTTTCTTTCGCAACAACGCTGGCAACGCGGCGTCGAGTTCTTCGATCGCTTTTTTCTTCGCCTCGAAGTTTCCGTCCTCGCCGTATTTGTCGGTGTACTTGTAATGAATGAAAAAGTAATCGTAGTTCGCGTGCTCGGCGGCGTAGCGCTCGAACTGCTCGCGAATCGTCTGCGGCCCTTCGATCTTCTTCATGCCAACGAGCTGCGCCAAGCCCTTGTACATTGGATAAACCGCGATCGCGGCGGCACGAAGTTGGTAACGTTCTTCGAAGGTCGGAATGTTCGGCTGATGCGCGATGCCGCGCATGAGAAAGCCGTTCGCGGGCTGTTTGCCTTTCAGCAAGGGCAGGGCGGCTTTGTAGAAATCCGCGATGAGCTTCGCCGCTTTCTTCTGCTTCAATGACTTCACGTCAACGGGCTTCACCGTCGGAATGGGAAATCCCTCGCGATTCGGATCGGAATCTGTGAGCGGGCCTTCGAGTCCTTTGCCGCGGAAGATCACGACGAAGCGAT
This sequence comes from Candidatus Limnocylindria bacterium, assembly GCA_035489355.1. Lineage (GTDB taxonomy): Bacteria > Verrucomicrobiota > Verrucomicrobiia > Limisphaerales > SIBH01 > JANNGC01. The sequence continues at coordinate 851 of DATHKK010000806.1, read as the reverse complement.
GTTCCTTGCCAGCTTTGATGATCACCTGCGTGTCGCCGATTTTTTTCACCTTGCTCGCGAGCAACGCACAAAGCTCTTCACACTTCTCGGTCGGGATGCGCCCGGCGCGGCGGTCCTGCACGATGCCCTTAGCGTCAAGCGTGCAGAAGTTCGCGCGCGCGGCGACATCGCCGGATTTTAGTTCCAGACCGAGACCAAGAGCTTCGATCACACCACGACCCACTTCGAACTCAAGCGGATCGTAGCCGAAGAGTCCGAGGTGTCCGGGACCGCTGCCGGGCGTGATGCCGGGAGCGACTGGAATCATTCTGCCGTGCGCCGAATTTTTGCTGAGCGCGTCGAGGTTCGGAGTGATGGCAGCTTCGAGCGGAGTGAGATAATTGGTTTGCTTAGTGGCGATGTCGCCGAGTCCGTCCATGACGATGAGCACGAGCTTGGCTCCCGTCTTGATCGTCAGATTCGCGTAAATGCTGTCGAGTTTCATAGGTCGTGATCGAATTCAAAGTTCAGAATTTGGGCCTGGCAGCAGGCGCGCAGGATAGTGCGAAGAAGGTCGCGGAGCGTCAACGCCAGTCTGTCCGCACACGTGGAACGGTCGTTGTTGAAGAATGAGAGCGAACGTTCTAGACGCGGAGACGTTCTATCCGCCGGCGACTTTGCGGAAGAACCCCGTGCTGTCTTCCATGTTCAACATGGCGAGATCCAAAGTTGCATCAGGATTACGTTCGCGGGCGGCTTTGAATTGCAGCGCTACCTGCGGCGTCGCCGAACTCAGAAAATATTTTACCGCTCCCACGCTGACGTGCGAGGCGAAGACGACCATCAGCAGCGTGTCGTGCTCGATATTCTGC
>DATHKK010000805.1:0-7157 GCA_035489355.1 Candidatus Limnocylindria bacterium | reverse complement strand
GACGAGACACGCCATGACTGGCACGCGTGGCTCAAGGCCAAATACGAAACGATCCGGCGTCTCAACGACATGCTCGGATTGAGTTTCTGGGCGCAACGCGTGACGCATTTCGAAGATGTGCCGATGCCAAAGCACGCGCCTTATCCGCACAACCCAGCGCTGCTCATCGATTGGATGCGTTTCTCCAGTGACACGCTCGTTGCTTACATGCGCATGCAGGCGGACCTGCTGCGCGAGCTGACGCCGGGCATTCCCGTGACCAACAATTTGCGCGCGCTGTCGCGGCGCTACGACCATTTTGACTTGGCGGAAGTTCTCGACTTCGTGTCGCTCGACAGCAACGCGACCATCAACACGAAGTCGGCGGAACTGGCGTGTGAAATCGACATGATCCGTTCGTTAAAGAAGCGCGACGTGCGGACGCCCGACGGAGATTGCGGCTTCTGGGTCATCGAACAAAAAGCCGGCGCCGTGAACTGGCAAAAGGTGAACTCGCTGGTGCGGCCCGGCGTGGTGCGGCTCTTCACGCATCAGCTCGTTTCACGCGGCGCGTGCGGCGTGCTCTATTTCTTGTGGCGACAACCGCGTATAGGCCCCGAGAAGTTTTACGGCGGTGTCCTCGGACATGACGGTTCGCCGAACACGCGCGCTTACCAGGAGATCAAACAGATCGGCCATGAGTTGAGAAGTCTCGGGCCAGTGTTGAAGGGCACGTGCGTCGCCGCGGATGTCTGCATCCTGTTCAGCCACGAAAACGCCTGGAGCCTGCGTTACACGAACCAACCCAACGACGCCTTTCGTTATCGCGATCACATCCAGCTTTTTTACACTGCGCTGCACGACCGCAACATCCCCGTGGATTTCGCCCGGCCCTGCGAGGATTTATCGAAATACAAAATTGTGTTCGCTCCCTCGCTCAGCTTGCTTGCGGCGGGTGAAGCGGACTTGCTGAAAATTTACGTCCAGAACGGCGGCACGCTCGTGAGCACGTTCAACACCGGGTTGGTGGACGAGCATCACATGGCGCCGGACACGGGCTATCCGCACAACCTGACGGACGTGTTCGGCCTCGAAGTGCGCGAGTTTGATCCGTTGCCTGAAGGCGAAGAGAATCACCTGTCGTTCCGCGCCGGCTTTCCTGCGACGCATCTGCACCCCGGACGCTTGTGGTGCGACATCATCGAGCCGAAGGGCTGCCAGATCATTGCGACCTACTCGAAAGATTTTTATGCAGGCAAACCGGCGATGACGATGAACCACTTCGGCGACGGCCACGCGGTTTACATCGGCACCATGAGCACCCAGCCTTTCTACAACGACCTCATCACGTGGCTACGCAATCTTTGCAACCTCCACCCGCTCCTCAAAGTGCCGGACACGATCGAGGTGTCGATGCGCGAGAAGGATGGTCACAAAATTTATTTTCTCCTCAATCACCTGAACTCGCCGGTGCGTTTGCACTTCTACAAGCCGATGCACGATTTTCTTTCCGGCAATACTTTCACCGGGGCGTACGATCTGCCTCCGCACGGCGTGCTCGTGCTGGACGAGCAACACGAGCAAAGCCATGCTCCCGTCCTAAATGAGTCTGCCGCCACGAAGATTCGTACCGCCGCTCGGGCCGCCTAGGTCGTCCCCGCGCGAACGCGTGCTCGCGGCGTGGCGCGGCGTGGACGTAACGCCGTTCGTGAAGGCCGGCGCGCGCAACGAAAAGAATGCGGAGCAACTCATCGGCGGCGTGATGAAAGGCCTTGGCATGGAACGCCGTCGCGCCGAAGCCGAGATTGTCAGCGTGTGGAACAGCCTCATCGATCCCAACATCGCCGCGCACGCGCAGCCCACGGGAATCAACAAAGGGACGCTGTTCGTGACCGTGGACAACAGCACCTGGCTCTCGGAAATTGTCCGCTACCGCCGCAAGGAAATTCTCGATCGGCTTCAGAACAGTTTCGGCAAGACCATGATCGCGCGCATCTCGTTTCGCTGCGGTTGAGCCGGAGCGATGCAGCAGAAGCCTCACGCAAAGTCCGCGAAGGGCGCGCAGGAAGGAGGCGTAATCGAGTTTCGGACACGGATCTGATCACTTTTTGCTGGAGTTCCTCGCCGAATGATGGTGGCTGGCTTTCGCGTCCCTTTGCGGACTTTGCGACTAAGCAGAAAAAAACCGGGGCAAACTGCAATTCAAACGCGGGCCGGAGTTGCAAACTGCGGGCGAGATCGCTTCTTCAAAGTTTCTTCGTGGTGCTATTTCCCCACAGCGCTCATCGCTCTCCGATGAAACGCATTTGATGGCACATCGGTAGCTAGAAACTGGTGACGGGCAAACAACCAACAACGGAGAGACGTATGCTAAGCTGGTCAATCATATTCCTGGTCGTGGCGCTGATCGCGGCGTTCCTCGGCTTCGCGGGCATCGCCGGTACTGCGGCGTGGATCGCGAAAGTCCTGTTCGTCGTGTTCTTGGTGCTGTTTCTGGTTTCGCTGATCTTCGGTCGCCGCGTGCGGTAAAGACGGAGATTTCGCCGATCACCTTTTCAGTTCTGCGCTTCACGCGGACAGGGAAGGTGATTTTTTTTGGAGGAACTTCATTGCGAATTTCACGCTGCCGGTTGCAAGGAGCGAAAGATGAGGTAACTGTTTCGGCAGAGGAGAGAAAAAATCATGCGAATTATCTTAATCGACGACGACATGAATGTTCGGCGCACCGTCGTTCCAGTCTTGAAGGGCATGGGCCACGATGTGGTGGCCGCCGCCAATAGCCGCAGTGCAATGCAGGAGTTGGAAAAGGAGACGTTCGACATCGCGCTTCTTGATCTGCGGCTCGGCGAAGAAAACGGATTGGAGCTCATGAGCAAGTTGCTCAAGGCCCAACCGAGGCTGGCGATCATCGTCACCACCGCGTTTGCCACCATCGAGACGGCGGTGACGGCCATGCGGCAGGGAGCGTTTGATTATCTAGCCAAACCTTACACGCCCGATCAGCTTCAACAGGCCTTGGCCAAGGTTGCCCGCACGCGCCAACTCGAAAACAAGGTCGCGGAATTGGAATCCCGTGTTTCCGCCGAAGCGCCCACGCCCATTCTCGAATCGGTGGAGCCGATCATGCAGAAAATTTACGAACTGGCCTTCAAGGCGGCCGCCACGCCCGCGACCATTCTGATTCAAGGCGAAAGCGGCACCGGCAAAAGCGTTCTGGCGCGGGCCATCCACCAGCGCAGTCCGCAAGCGGATCGAACTTTCGTGACCGTGAGTTGCCCTAGTCTTTCCCGTGAGTTGCTGGAGAGTGAATTGTTTGGCCATGTGAAAGGCGCTTTCACCGGCGCGGTGCAGGACACGTTCGGCAAAGTCGCCGCAGCCGACGGCGGCACGTTGTTCCTCGATGAGATTGGCGAACTGCCCTTGGAGATCCAACCGAAGCTCCTGCGTCTGTTGCAGGACAAGGAATACGAGCGCGTCGGCGAAACAAAATTGCGCCGCGCGAACGTTCGGTTGATCACCGCGAGCAATCGCGATCTCGAACAGGCCGCGAAGAACGGGCAGTTCCGGGAAGACCTCTATTATCGCTTGAACGTCATTTCGATTCGCATGCCGTCGCTGCGCGAAAGGCCTGGGGATCTCCCGCGCATCGCGCAGGAATGGCTGCGCTTTTTCGGCAACCAGGTCGGCAAGGATTTGAGCAGCTTTACGCCCGCCGCTCTGCACGCGTTGCAGACGTATTCGTGGCCGGGCAACTTGCGTGAACTGCGCAACGTGATCGAACGTTCCACGATCCTCGCGGACAAGAAGGAAATCGACATCACCGATCTGCCGGAAAATCTGCACCGCCCGAGCAGCAGCGGCGTGAGCGTTGGCTCAAAAACTTCACTCGAAGAACTCGAAGCCGAACATATAAAGCGTATCATCATGAGCACGCCGAGCCTTGGCGAAGCGGCGCAGATTCTCGGCATTGACCCGGCGACGCTCTACCGCAAACGCAAACGCATGGGCATGCATCCGGGGCCGCAAAAGAGGTCGGACGAGGCGCCACCTGCGACCGAGGACGAACATTTCCACGCGCCGGCTCACGCCGTCTAGCCGGCGCGGTGGTCAGATGTCGCGGCAGTTCAATCGACGCGCCGAACCTATGCCAAAGAGCGCAGATACCGCGTCAGCATAGCGGTGGCACGTTCCAAAGAACGCAGGGAGATCCATTCGTCCGCGGTATGTGCCTGGGCAATATCGCCGGGACCGAACAAAATCGCCGGTGTGCCGCTCCGTGCAAACACCGACGCGTCGCTGAAGTAATGAACACCGAGTGGCGAGCGCTGTTGAACAATTCGCATTAGCGCCTGGACCAGCGGCGAATCAACGTTGGTTTCCATGGGCCAACAGGGCGCGGCGCTCTTGTCATCGGCGACTTCGACCGCGAACCCGCCCGCGCGAAGTAACGATCGAATTTCGCGCATCACCGCGGCATTCGTCTCTCCGGGCATCGTGCGGCGATCAATGGAGATTTCGCACCAGTCCGGCACGATGTTCGGCTGCGTGCCGCCGCGAATGGAACCCACGTTGACCGTCGCCGTGCCGAGCAACGGATGACGTTTCTTCTTCAACAGCCGCGCATAATCCGTTTCCAAAAACTCGACCACGCGCGCCATGGCGTGAACGGCATTGCGTCCCAGCTCCGGTCGGGCGCCGTGAGCTGCTTTCCCACGCGTGCGCAGCGTCAGCCAGAGATCGCCCTTATGCGCCGTGATGACTTTCAGCAGCGTCGGTTCGCCGACGATCGCCAGATCCGCGCGAAAGCCGTCACGCACCAAGGCGCGTGATCCGCTCTGGATGTTTTCTTCATCAATGAGGGCGGCAAAAACAATTTCCGTCTCGACGGGACGTTCCAATCCACGCGCCGCGTTCAACATCGCCGTGAGCATCCCGGCCACGGAACCTTTGGTGTCGCACGCGCCGCGCCCGAACAGCCGGTCGCCCTTCTTCACTGGACGAAACAAATCATCCGGCATTTCCGCGTGGCCGACGGTGTCCATGTGCGGCGCCAGCACGACGCGGCGTTTGACACGTCCGGCGGGCCGAATGCGCGCGAGCACATTGCTGCGGCCGGGAAAGACTTCGCGGCGCTCGACCTCCAGGCCGCCACGCGCCGCTATTGCCGTCAAAAAATCCGCCACGTGCCGTTCGCCCGCGCGCGGATCATTCGGCGGCATGAAGGCGGGATTCACGCTCGGCAGCGCAATCAGATCACGAAGAAGTTTTTCCGAAGAAGTCATTTCAAGCCGCGAAACGCGTGCAGAATAGTGACGCTCTTTTTGCCGTGAAAGCCATTTTCAATTCAGAGCGGCTTGCGCGCTTTGTCCGCTCATGCGAGAAGTCGCGCGCACGGTGAACGTCTTACGAAAACGGGAGCTGCTCCTCTCACTGAAAAACTGCACGATCGAAGCGTGCTTCAGCGTCCCCATGCTCACGCTCACTTTGGGGAACATGCCGTTCTTGATCGGCTTCGCGGTCAAGGCGCTCGGTTGGTCGGACAGCGCCATCGGCCTGCTCGCCGCCATGCCGTTCATCTGCCTGTTTCTCCAACCACCCATCACGTTTTGGCTGCAACGTCACTGGTCGCTGCACCGCATCATGTCCGTGACATTTTTCATCAACGCCCTGCCTTGGCTCCTGACTTTGCTTTTTCCGTGGCTCGGCGAAGCGAAGCACGCCCTCTTCGCGGTCATCGTGTTTATTTCAAACCTCGGCAACGCTGTCTGCGGCGTGACTTGGTCTGCTTCGATCTCCGAACTGGTGCCGTTGAACATCCGTGGAAAATATTTCGGCACGCGCAACATGATGTTCGGCTTCTGGTCGCTGGTCGCCGTGTTGGTAGCCGGCCAGCTCGCGGAACACTTCGGCAACGTGCTCTTCGTCTTCGGAATCATCTTCACCATCGCGGCGTGCGCGCGGCTCATCGGATTGTTCTTTCTCACGCGAATGAAATTCCCGGCGCGCGTTATGGAAGTACAGCCGCAGCGCGCTCCACTCGATACGTTCACCGCTGTCTTTCGCGATAAGAACTTCGTACGCCTGCTGCTCTTCACCGGTTTGTTCGGCCTGTTTTTCAACGCGGGACAACCGTTCTACAGCGTGTTCGTGCTCAAGGAATTGCCGTTCACCCTCGGCGATCTGGTCGTGCTCACCACGGTGCAAACCCTCGGCCTGCTGTTCTCTCTTCGCACTTGGGGCACGCTCGTGGACCGGTTCGGCAACAAGCCCGTGATGCTCACGACCGCATTGATCTGGCTCACCCTGGCCGGGATTTCATGGTTGTTCGCGTCTCCCGCGCACCACGCTTATCTTTACGCGACCTACTTCTTAACGGGCTTCATGCTCGCGGGCTTTCAGAACATGGGACAGTTCAATCTGATGATCAAAATGGTCCCGGCCGAAAACCGCGCGCATTATTTGTCCGTCTATTTCAGCTTCACGAATCTGCTCGTCGCGCTCGGACCTGTGTTGGGTGGCGTGGTTCTGCGAAATCTACCGGAACGTTTTGGCACACTCTTTGGCCAACCGCTCACGCGCTACCATCTCGTTATCTGCGGCTCAATTGCGCTCAGCCTGCTCACGTTGCTCATCCTGCGATCGGTGCGCGAACCGGCGGCAAAATCGATGCGCGATCTCGTGAACGTCATGTGGCACATGCGCGAGTTCAACCCGATGCTCGCGGCCACGACCGTAGCGGAATACGTCTTTACTCCACGTGGCCTGGGCAAACTTGCGCGCTCCTCCTTGCGCACGCTGCGGCGACACAGCGGCGTTATCGAGGACGTGGGCGAAGAGCTTTTCGAAGGTGGACGGCGTGTTCTCAAGGCACCTCGGGACAAGCGGCCATGAGGCCACTGGCGAGCCCCCGCGCCAGCGCATGGTAGGGAAGGCGCGCTGCGCCGTCCGCGCCGCGTACCAGCGGCGCAACATGGGATACGCCAATGATGCCGACTTGGCGATGTTCCGCCCGCTCTGCGCGGGCGGTGACGCCGCGGCGCGGCGTCCCTACCCCGGTGCTTGGCTGAGTTGCGGCCGCGGCCATAGCACGTGCCAATTTCTTCTTTTCACGCTCCGCTCTTTCGTGATGATGCGCCCCTGATTTCTAGATTGGCTTACTTATGAAAATTGTTCTCGCT
>DATHKK010000804.1:0-8197 GCA_035489355.1 Candidatus Limnocylindria bacterium | reverse complement strand
ATGGCCAGGAAAAAATTCAACTGCGCGTCGATCTGGGGTTACTCCAGATGAACGCCGCAGGCCGGCCCGACGGCAAACGCCCGATGGGACATCCTTCGCTTTTCGAGTACCAGGAAGTGCGCTTGAAAAAGCACATGGACGAGCGCCACACCGACGACGGGTTCACCTTGCGCGCGGAGGATTGTGCGAAACTGCAATTGGAGGCGCTTCAGTTTCATCACCGCTACATCTGCCTGCTGGAGTTGCAGGACTACGCGGGCGTTGTCCGCGACACGAAGCGGAACTTGGCGGTGTTTGATTTCGTGGCGCGCTACGCGGAGTCCGAAGAACTGGCGTGGGCGCTGCAACAGTTTCGTCCGCAATTGTTGCTCATCCAGGTGCGCGCCAAAGGCAGCGAGAAGCTGGCGACCAAACGGTATCGCGAAGCGGTGCAGGAAATTGAGCGCGGCATTTCGGAGATTCGCCAGTTCTACTCAGAGACCGGACGGAACGATATCGAGCAAAGCGCCGAGGTGCGTTATCTGGAAAATTGGATCGGCGAAGTGAACAGCGCACGTCCATTGAGCAAACGCGAGAAGCTGGAACTCGCGCTGCACGAAGCCGTGCGCCAGGAGAATTACGAGAAGGCCGCCGAAGTCCGCGACAAACTCCGCAATCTGGCCGAGGACTGAAATCAAAATGGCGCTCGCGGATCAACTTCAGCAGGAGATCAAGAAAGCGATGCTGGCGAAAGACGCCGATCGTTTGAACGCGTTGCGCATGTTGAAGTCCGCCATCGGCTACGTGCAGATCGAGAAGAAGACCGATGCGCTCTCCGACGCTGATTTCATTGCCGTCGTGCAACGGGAAGTGAAGAAGCGGCGCGACTCAATCGAGCAATTCACCAACGCCGGACGTCTGGAACTCGCCGCGAAAGAAACAGCGGAGATCGCCGTCCTGGAAATTTTCCTCCCAAAACCTCTTTCGCCCGAAGAATTGGAAAGCCTCATACGCGCCACGATTCAGGAAGTCGGCGCGACGGATAAAAAACAAATGGGCGCGGTAATGAAAGCCGTGCAGGCAAAAGTCGCCGGGCGCGCGGATGGCAAAACGATCAGCGGGATCGTGGGCAAGCTCCTGCCTTGATCGTGGTTCGTGGATCGGACGCAAGACGCTGGCGACACATGCCGCGGTCTGGTAGATTCTGACCACTGATATGCCTGCGGTCGTGCTTCTATTCATTTTCGTCAGCGCAGGTGTTTTTACCCAGTGGCTGTTGCGGCGCACGGCTGATCGGCTGGCGCGAGTCTCCCCGCGGTTTGCAGGAACACCTTTTCATGTAGAATCGATCCAACCGAGGTTGCGCAAGTTGCGAGGCGATTACGTGACAGAACTACACTCGCGAAATTGGGATGACTCGTATCAACGCACTTTGATGGAGTCTGCGCGCATCGCTATTATCAGGCGGGCATTCTTTCAAACACTCAGAGAGGCATCTGGTGCTGACACTTCCTGCTCGGGTCAGAAATAAGCTCGAAACATTTGGCCGGATTGCACAATCGCAAATTCGTCCTACCTTTGTCGCAAGGAGAAGCGGTTCAACCAAAGAGGGGGTTATGAGTTTTCGAGCTTTATTTTGCGTACTGTTGTCGCTGGCGTCCTTGATTCATTCGTCAGGACAGAATGCTGCGCCACCCACGGTTCCCGCCGCGCAGCAGTCTTTGAGTCTTCGCGTCGCTGGTTCGTCCGTGGTGGACGTAAACGGAGAGATGAGCGGCAATGTTGAATCGGTCGTGATCAATCCGCAGACGGGGCAAATCCAATTCGCGCTCGTGTCCACGGATTATCCGGCCAATCGGTTGAACGTGACGCCGATTCCGTGGCAGATGCTGCGATACCGATCATCAGGCGGCATACCGGGCACGTTCCAACAGCTCATCCTCCCGGTAGCGCGCAACGTCGTGACGGCAGCACCGAGGATCACTTCGGAACAATCCGCCGCAACGGACAACTCGGGATGGATGAACACGAGCGCCACTTTCTTCCAAACCGCAGCAGGTGGAGTGAATGCCGCCTCCGGTGCGCCCGGCGCCAACGTGGTGGTCGGCGGCGGCGGTAGTCCTTTTTCTCCCTTTGCGACCGTGGCGGGCGCAGCGCAGACGCAACCGACCAATGGGTTTGGCTTCACGACGAATTCGGCAGGAGGTCGCGGAGTTTCCAACCTGATCGGAGGCAATCAATATGTTGCCACCAACACCGTCGGCGGACAGCGCGTACAAACGAATTTTGCGGCGAACGTTGCGGTTCCAAACTCCTCGCCCACGAATACGGCGATTGTTGTTCCGAATGGGCCGGGCAACATCCAGGGCGCGGTGCCAGTCAATCCGCCTGCGGACGTGGGCGCGCCGCCGAATGATTCCGGCGCGTTCACGCCCGGCACGTTGCCGGGAAATGTAGTTCCGCCAAATAAGCAACCATTGGCGCCCGCGGCTCCCGCGCAACCTGCCGCGCCCGCACGGCCAGCTCCGCGCCGATAGCGCACGAGCATTAGGTGGCCGCATGCAACGCGAACGGCAAAGCCGAGTGGCGGGAAATAACTTTGAGCGATCATCCACCGTCTCGGGCCGAAATTTTCGCCGTTTCGATTCGCTTGCTCCTTGCTCGCCGCTCGCGGTAGGTTCCGCCCGTGGCCAAGCCGGACAACGACGTGCCGTTCGAAGAGGCGATGCAAAAGCTCGAGACCATCGTGGATGCGATGGAATCGGGTGAATTGCCGCTGGAATCGCTGATGGCGAAATTCGAAGAAGGCAGACGCCTGTCGAAAATTTGCCAGACGAAGCTGGCCCAGGCGGAAGTGAAGATTCAACAATTGGAGAAGAACGCCGCCGGTGACCTAACGCTCCGGCCCGTGGAAACAAGCAACAGCAACGACTAATGCAATGAGCCGATACCTCGACATGGTGGACAATCCCACGCACGTAAAAAAGCTGACGCCCGATCAGTTGCTGCAACTCGCCGAGGAAATCCGGCACGAACTGATCACCAAGCTGTCGGTGAATGGCGGCCATCTTGGCCCGAATCTTGGCGTCGTGGAGTTGACGATTGCGTTGCACCGCGTTTTTTCCACGCCCCGGGACAAGTTCGTCTGGGACGTGAGCCATCAGGTCTATGTCCACAAGCTGCTGACGGGCCGCAAGGATCGCTTTCACACCATTCGCACTACGAACGGGTTGAACGGTTTCGCGCTGCGCACCGAGAGCGAACATGATTGCTACGGCGCGGGCCACGCCGGCACCGCGCTCTCGGCCGCCCTCGGCATGTGCGCCGCGCGCGATCAACGCCAGACGAACGAAGACGTGGTGTGCATCTTTGGCGACGCAGCGTTGACGAACGGCATTTCATTCGAAGGGCTGAACAACATTGCTCACACGACGAAGAAGTTCATCGGCATCCTCAACGACAACGAGTGGAGCATTGCCAAGAACGTGGGGGCGATCGCCGGCTACCTGAACAAGCTGATCACGCATCCCCGCTACAACAAGTTGCAGAAGGATTTCGCGCACTGGCTGAAAAAACTTCCGAAAGGCGAACTCGCGCTGACGCTGGGGCAAAAAGCGGAAGAGATGCTCAAGGGCACGGTGTCAGAGGTCGCGCTGGAGCATTCACCGTCGAGCATTGATGCGGACGGGCGCGGCGGTTTCGGCAGCAGCTTGATCTTCGAAGAGTTTGGCTTGCGCTATCTCGGCCCCATCGATGGACACGATCTGCCGTTGATGATCAAGACGCTGGAATTTGCGAAGACCTGTGATGCGCCCATCGTCCTCCATGTGCTGACCAAGAAGGGCAAGGGTTACGACGCTGCTCTGCAACATCCGGAAAAGTTTCACGGCACGGGGCCTTACGATGTCGCGACCGGCAACTCGCCCGCGGCGAAACCCGGCACGGCCCCCGCTTATCAGGACGTGTTCGGCCAAACGATGTTCAAGCTCTGCCAGAAAGACAGCACCGTCGTGGGTATCACCGCAGCCATGCCGAGCGGCACGGGCTTGAAGCATCTGGAGAAAGCTATGCCGCATCGTTATTACGACGTGGGCATCGCTGAGGAGCACGCGGTAATTTTCGCGGCGGGCATGGCGACGATGGGTTTCCATCCTGTGTGCGCGATTTACTCGACGTTCCTGCAACGCGCTTACGACTGCATTCATCACGACGTTTGCCTCCAGGATCTCCCGGTGATTTTCTGCATGGATCGCTCAGGGCTTTCCGCCAACGACGGGCCGACGCATCATGGTTTGTTCGACATCGCGTATCTGCGCTGTCTGCCCAACGTCATCGCCATGGCGCCGAAGAACGAAGACGAACTCGCAGACATGATGTTCACGGCGACCTTGCAGAAACATCCGACGTTCATCCGCTATCCACGCGGCCCTGGCGAAGGCGTGCCGATCAAAGATCAACCGGCAGTCCTCGAGGTTGGCAAAGCCGAGGTCACGCAAAGTTTTTCGAACAATGGCAAACCGAAGGTCGCGTTGTTCGGTCTGGGCGCCATGCACTCCATGGCGAAGAAGGCGGCGGTCAAACTTTCCGCAGAAGGCTGCGATTGCGCCGTCATCAACCCGCGTTTCACGAAACCGCTCGACGAAGGCACGCACGAGTTCTTCGGCAAAGCCGCGGACGTGGTGGTGACTTTCGAGGACCACGTCCTGATGGGCGGCTACGGCAGCATCGTCATGGAGTTGTTTGGCGACCGGCGCATTCCCACGCCGGTCGTGCGCATCGGCTGGCCGGACGCATTCATCGAGCACGCTTCGTCCGTGGATTACTTGCGCGAGAAGTACGGCCTCACCGCCGACAAAGCGGTGGCGGAAGTGAAAGCCACGTTGAACGGCAGTATCGCGCACTCGGCTTTGAAGATCGCGTAGCGAACGAATCACACACGCGTAAGACAACGTGCGTGATTACGGCGGTCAGCGCAGGGACGATATCGGAACCTTTGTTTGGTTCAGGGCGCGGCGTTCACTTGCCTTGCGTGATGACGAAATCTGAAAGCACGCCGTCGGTGAAGAGAAACGTGTGCTGGCGTAACTTGAATCCGAAATTAAAGGGGATGAGCGCGTCACGGACATTGGAGTAACTCCAGGCTTCTCCCTTGGGGCCGACGCTCACCACATTGGGTTCGCCAAAACGCTGCTGGATCTCCTGTTTGGTGGTGACGCCGATTTCCGGCCGGTACGGCGCCGCAGTGGTCGCGGGCTTCTTGTCTGAGACGCACCCGCAGAACAGCAGCGCGGCGAGAGTTGTGATGAACAGTGTCTTTATGGCGCGGTGTTTCAAAGTTTGCCGGAAGAGTTGCTTGCGAGCTTTTGCAAAACAAAATCCCCGTTCGTTTTTGAAAGCTGGTGCACGCACCAGGAGTTGAACCTGGAACCTTCTGATCCGTAGTCAGATGCTCTATCCAATTGAGCTATGCGTGCGCCCGAAAAAGAGGGCGCAATCTACTGACCACCCTATAGGCGTGCAAGCGGTATTTGCCGCGCGCGATTTCCCGGTACAGATGTTTTGGAAATGATTGGCGACGACAGTTGGACAGTAGGCGTGCGCGGTCAGTCGCTCGTGCGCTCGGACTCGCGGCGCTCTTTGCGCCAGCGCAAGTAGTCCGAGAGTTGAATCAAGCCATCCAAAACTCCGACGGCCAAGAGGATGAAAAACCAGGGAGACGCGGATGCCATGCGAGGCCCTTGCAAAGAGCATGCCAGCAAATTCAAGCTGCAATTCACCAGCATAACGCCTGAACCTGTAAGCAAATCCGACGTTTAACGGGCATCACGAACGTCAGGCGCCTTGCCTCATCTCCGCGCGAACCCGTCACTGCAAAGATAATTCCTCGTTGCTCGACAATTTTGCGGGGACGAGATTAGCATCGCCCCAGAGCAAACATGTATTCAAGGAGTCTGCTGTGAAAACTGCCGTCGCTGTCTTGGCGATTCCGTTTCTGCTCTCCATTTCTGGCCTGGCGCAAATGACACTCAATCCCGGCGAGTCTTACAGCCACCGTTTCACTTCGCTGCCGTTCAACGTCGTGATCGGCGCGGCGGAATCGAGCGGCGGCTACAATGTGGGTTTCGCCAGCTTTCAACCCGGCAGCACCGTGCGCCTCGAAATGTGGGAAGGCGAAATGATCGGGCCGCCCATCAAATCGATCCTGACCAATGTCAGCGGCGCCGTCTCATGCTCATCGACCGGCGCATGGAATGACTTGGAAGGCTCTCTTCGTTTCACCCTGGTGACTGGCTTCGGAACGATCGCGAACGTTCAGGTCTGGTCCCTGATGAATGCCGGTGCGCCGACCTCGTACGCTTTCCATTCGCAAACTTTGTCGCCCCTGTTTGTTCCGCCTCAACTGAGCATCGTAAGCCGGACCAACCTGGTCGAGCTGAGCTGGTGGTCGAATGGATATGCCGGTTACGTGTTGGAGTGGACCAATAACATTCCCGGCGCCTCGTGGACTTCAGTGACACAAGCGCCGGCGCTCGTCGCGGGTCGAAATCGCGTCACGCTCAGCAGCACCGGGCAAACCAAGCAATTCTTTCGGCTGAGGAAATAATCGCGCCGAACAAATCCTCGCGGGCCGCGTCCCTCTGCTCTCCATTCCAACGGCGGGGTGAGGTGGGACTTCATACGGTGCGTCACGCGAGGAACCCGCTTGCTTTCAGCGATGTCGTTCAGCATCGTCCCGCGCCATGGATTCGCCCACGCAACCCATCACGCTAGAAGTGGCCCAAGTCGAAGAGTTGTGCCGCCATTTCTCCGCGTTCCGGCACGATGTCAACGGCTGCCTGGCGCTCGTCGTCGCGGCGACCGAGTTGATTCGTTACAACCCCAGCGTCGTGGCGCGCATGTCAAAAACCCTGATCGAACAGCCGCCAAAGATCGCAGGCAAGGTCCGCGAATTTGCGGAACAGTGCGAACGCACCGTGAACCTGCGGCCCGCCTCCGAGTCGTCCTGGTACATGGCCCTCTGGCCTCGCACCAACCTAGTGGCAGGAGCGCCCGAGCATTCCGTTTCCCTGGCGCCGGAAGCCGTCAAGACGGTGCATAACGAGGTCGTTCAATTGGGCAAGGAACTGACGCAACTCGGCTTTGTGATCTCGGGCGCGCGCTCGCTCGGCTCCGCGAGTCCCGAGAACGGGGCTGACGCCATTCCGAATATCGCGGAACAATTTACGAAGACGGCGTTGAAATTCGAGCAGATGGCCCGAGGGTTCGAGAAGTCCATGAACATTCCGGATGGTGTATCGCGGCGGCTCGGCAGCGGATCGCCAGCAGGTCCCGTGACGCTTTCCATCGGCGACGTCACGTTGTTTCAGCGCCGGCTCAGCAATCTGCAGCGCGACATGCTGGAGCATTTGGCGCCGCTGATCGAACTCAGCCGGCTGGCGCGACACACGCCCCAGGAAATTCAAACGCGCGCGGGAGAATTTGCCGGCGCCTCTCCCAAAATTTCCGCGGAACTGGCGAACTTTGCCGCGGAATTTGATCGCCTCTTCTGCATCGTCCGAACGTCCTAATAAACAGTTTCAGAAACGGCCCGCGGCTTTCATTGCGCCGCGGCCATTCTCGTCTCGCGGACCACACGCACGAATTCGCCCGCGAGGCGTGTCAGCTCCGGCCAGTTGCGCGTCTTCAAAATCTCCGCGCTCAGCAGCGACGAACCCACACCGAGCGCGGCGCAGCCCGCTTTCAGAAATTCTGGAGCCGTCCGAAGATCCACGCCGCCCGTCGGCACAATCCGCAAGTGCGGCAAAGGCGCGCGCAGGTTTTTGATGTAGCCCGGGCCGAGCTTGTCCGCGGGAAAAATCTTGATGAAGTCCGCGCCGGCCTCGTGCCCAAGCTGCGCTTCCGTGGGTGTGTACGCGCCAAGCATGACAGGTTTCTCCAGCGCATGCGCCGCGGCGACGATTTCCGGTTTCGCGATTGGACTAACCACGAATTGCGCTCCGGCGTGAATGACCTCGCGACATTGTTGCCCGTTGAGGACGGTCCCCGCGCCGAGCAAGACGCGCGCGCCAAACCGCTCCTGGACTTCGCACAAAGCGCGCAACGCCTCGGGAACCGTCAACGTGATTTCGAGCGCGACAACTCCGCCATCGACCAGCGCTTCGCACACAGGATGGACTAACTCAAATGTCGGAGTGCGAATGACGGCCACGATGCCCAA
>DATHKK010000803.1:0-2203 GCA_035489355.1 Candidatus Limnocylindria bacterium | reverse complement strand
CTCAACCACGACGCGCCGATGCCGCTAGAACCCTTTGCCCGGGCCGCGACGGCGGCGGAGGTTTAATCTGGAGCGTGGAACGCGGGGCGCTGCTTTTGATGACGAAAGTCATGGAGACGCTGGCGCACGCGGCCGATGGTGCCGTCCCACGGTTCCAGTAGTTCGGGATGCGCCAGGGCTTGCTCGCGGCGCCGAAGAATCTCGGTCTGCTGTTCCGCCGTAAATTCGTCGTCGCCGTCGTCCTGAATCAGATCGTGGCGGTGCTCTTCGAACCACCGTGCGAACTGTTTCCGTTCCTCGGGGGTGAGCGAGAGGATCGAGGATTCAAGTTGCTCCAAGCTCATGGCCGCAGTTTAGCCGCACCGCCATCTGGCGCAAGACAACGGTGCGAGGCAAGCGGAAGCGCCTTGGTCGCGGAGGGACCCGGTGATGGTAGCCGTGGCTTTCAAGCCACGGTAAAGCGCCCACAAACCCGTTCGTCGCGGAGCGACTATTGAAATCGTGCGCCATGTTCAAGCGTCGCTCCGCGACGCGGGAGGTTGGATGCGGTGCGACCGTGGGATAAATCCCACGGCTACCTTCATGGCATCGCTCTGCAATGGGCGGACGAGGGACGAAACGGCGGGGCGGGCGGCGGCGCGGAAAAAAACTTCTTAATGACCTGCTCGCCACTCTTGCCAGTCGGTTCGGGCTTCCAACCAGTGCTCCAAATCGTCATCACTGGAAACTGCGCTTGGCCATGCGAAATCAGAAATCGAGATTACGCGGAATGAATCCGGCCCTGGCGATACTACCAGCGTCCGTTTCATCGCCTGTTCAACCTCTGACTTAGTTTCTGTCGTCTGAATCAAAACAGCATGAGCAGTGTAGCCGTGTGTGGCAATCATCCGCATGTCGCGGTCACGCAACCACTCTTTGTTTGGCTCATAGTCGAAAAGAGGGTCAGGAACTTGTGTGTTCAAAAGAACCAAATAGTTAGGATGCGGTGCGTCCATAAATGATAAAGGGCAGTGAGGCTTTTAAGATTTAGTGCCAAGGCTTAACCGCTTGGCCATTTGTCTGAATTAGTTCTATTTGAATGGCCAGCCACATGTCCAGCATCGGAGCTTTCCATCCCACAATCTGAGAGGACCGTGACCGCGTGTGCAAATCGTACTCTCGCCTGCTGCCAGCGCGGTCGCTGCGGCGGCTTGAGCGGCTGCATTACGCGCCTGCTCTTGCTGTAGCTTCCGTTTCTGTACCTCGTCCACATGCTCAACCTGAACGGGAGGGGTCTGTGAGAGGAAGAATGCTCTGGCCGCCTCAAAGTGTTGGCTTTGTCCGAAAACGTGAATCGTCTTCGCACCCGTCTTCCGGTCATGTATGCAATCCACGATTTCGACTAAAATCCCCCGACCGATCAGTTGCTCTTGCAGAACGTCGGACGGGCCGCGATTGGCATCGCGCGTGTTGATCACCCACTTGGCTTGGCCAGCGTCGCCATTTTGATCGCCGTAGTGTCCCTCACCTGAGACGTAGAATTGTTCCATTTGGATTGGATGGTTGATGGTGGAGTGCAGTGTACCAAACTAATGGTTATGCCCATCCGCCGCCGCGCGCTGTTGGGGCGCGGGTTCGGCGCTGGCTTGCAGGAGCGCGGCCTTGTCCTTCACCACCATGAGCGTGCCGAACATGTTCTTCCAGTGTTCGGGGAACGTGCAGACGTATTCGTAATCGCCCACCTTGGTCGGCGCGGTGAGTTTCAATGTCTCCCTTTGGCCCGGGTCTATCATCTTCGTCGCCGCGAGGACCTTTGCCGTGAACTCCCGGCCTGATGGAAGAAAGGCGCGGCCTTGCCTGTCCAACTGCGTCGGCTGCATCTTGTCCGTGACGGCGCCAATGGCTTCGCGCGCGCCGGGCTGCACGACGACGAGATTGTGCGGCATCATGTCGTCGTTCTCGAAAATGATCTCGAACGGCTTGCCCGCGACCACCACGAGGCGCTGCACGTCGTAACGCATCTGTTCGCGCACGGTCTTAATGGCGAACACGGTGACGCCGAGGTCGATCAACTCACCGCGGACGCGCGCGGAATCACCGGCGGGCAACAGCGTCGCCATGTCCATGCCGACTTGCACGGTTTCAACGAACTGTTGTTCGGTGCGCTTCGCGGCGGGAACGCCTTTGGCCCATTTCAAAATCGCTTCCGAGACGGGCGCTGCCT
>DATHKK010000802.1:0-2575 GCA_035489355.1 Candidatus Limnocylindria bacterium | reverse complement strand
AACCTGCTCGGCCAGGTCTGGGTGGCGGACGTCATTTTCACGCGCTGCCCCATGAGTTGCGAGCGCATGACCCAGCGGATGCTGGCGTTGGAGAAGCAAGTCTCCCCGCGTTTGCCGGTGAAGTTCATTTCCATCACTGCTGATCCCGCGTTCGATACTCCGTCGGTGTTAAAGCAATACGCGGAGCGTCACGGCGTCGATCCAAGCCGCTGGCATTTCGTGACTGGGATCAAACGCGACGTTTATGAACTGAGCGTGAACGGTTTGAAGTTTGCCGTGCTGGAGAACACGAACCGCGTGATCCCGGACGACTTTTACCTTCACAGCACGCACTTCACACTCGTGGATAAGCAGGGCAGGATTCGCGGCATCTTCGAAGGCACCGAAGATGAGGACCGGAAACAGCTTCTGCTCGCGGTCAGAAAACTCGCACGGGAAAAATAGCATGCTCCCGGCATCTTGCCGGGTTCTGCGAATGAAGGCCGGAACATTCAAACAAGTAAGTTGAACAACCATTACTCATGACCATCAGCGATCTGCCAGCCGTGAACGCCAGCCTCAACGCTTTGAGCACCGTGTTCCTGACGCTCGGCTACATTTTCATCAAGCAACAGAAGCGGGACGCGCATCGCAACTGCATGATCGCTGCGTTTACCACTTCGACTATTTTCCTGGCGTGCTATCTCACCTACCACTTCTTTCATGGCAGTACCAAATTTCAGGGGCAGGGGACGGTCCGCTATGTTTACCTCGCCATTCTCATCACCCACGTCATCCTGGCCATCGTTATCGTGCCGCTAATCCTGATCACCATGAGCCGCGCGTTGAGGCAACGCTGGGAGTTCCACAAGAAGATCGCCCGCTGGACCTGGCCGCTCTGGATGTACGTCTCCGTCACCGGCGTGATTGTTTACATGATGCTCTACCAGTGGTTCCCGGCGAAATGAATCGTCCGTCGTGCAATGGCTTTAGCCCGCGATTGACATTCCGGCTCCGAACCTGATTTTAGCCGCTCGTTTTCATGGCACTGTTTCAAAAAAATTCCGGCGGCAAGGTGCAGAACCTGCCCATTCACTTTTCCTCGGCCGTTCCTTTCAACGGCGCGCTGCCGATTAAGCTCATCTCGACGGATTTCGACGGCACGCTGCACGCCGAGCACGAAGATCCGCCGGTGCCTCATGAACTGCAGGAGTTGATCGCTTCATTGCAAGTGCGCGGCGCGAAATGGGTCATCAACACCGGGCGCGATCTCGGCAGCTTGATGGAGACGCTGGGGCGCGCGCGTCTGCGCATCAAACCGGACTACGTCGTGGTCGTGGAACGGGAAATTTATTGCCACGAGGAGGCGCGCTTCGTCGAACACGCGGAGTGGAACAACAAGTGTCAGACGGTTCACGCCGAGTTGTTTGCCATTGTCCGGCGCAGTCTCACGCGGCTCGTGGATTGGGTGCGCGTGCGCAATCGAGCCACGGTTTACTCCGACGCCTATTCGCCGTTCTGCATCATCGCTGAAACGAACGCCGAGATGGATGCCATCCAACAGATGATGGAAGCGTACTGCACCGAAGTCCCGGGGTTGACCGTGGTTCGCAACGACGTTTACTCGCGCTTCAGCCACATCGATTTCAACAAGGGCACGGCGCTGGCGGAACTCGGGCGAATGCTCGGCGTGACCGCAGAAGAAACGTTTGCCGCCGGCGATCACTACAACGACGTGCCAATGCTCTCCGGCCGTTACGCCAAGTTCATTGTGTGTCCGGACAACGCGATTCCTCCCGTCAAAGAACTCGTGCGGCAGCAGAAGGGCTATGTCAGCCATCAGCCCTGGGGACACGGCGTCGCGCGGGGGTTGGAGCATTATCTGGGTGTGACAACCAGCGGAAGATAGGACGCGGCGCGGCGCGCGCGCCGGAGCCGTCACTCATAACAGCGCAATCATTTCCGTACTCACAGCGGCGCGCGCGGAGCGACGCGCCCTACCTTGGAGTGCTGGCCGTGTGGATCGCGTAAAGGTTCTGCATCGTTGCCACGTAGAGAACTCCATTTGCCGCCGTGGCTGTGGCGCTGATCGGAACTATTAACTCCATTTCGGTCAGCACCGATTTCGATCGGGTCGCGGCCCAGACGTAAAAATTTCCACTGCGTGTCCCGAGATATACCTTGCCGTCTGCGACGTAAGGTGAAGCCCAGGCATCTCCTTTGATGTCATGCGTCCAAAGTGGTTTGCCGCTCGCAGCTTCGACGCAGTGCATCTTTCGGCCAATGTCGGCGATGAACACCAGGCCATCGTGGACTGCGGCTGTGGAGAGGACATGTTTCTCCAGCGGGTATGTCCAGAGCGCATTCGTGCCTACGCCACCGCCGAGCGCCTTCACTTCAATGCACTTCAACCACGCTTCGTTCTTGCCCCAAAAAATATCGCCGCCGCCTGCGACATAGAGCTTGCCGTCAAGGAACACAGGCATGCCGTAAATGTTACTCGGCCCCTCACGACGATTCTGAGTGAAGCGGTGAACACCTGTTTTCGGAGCGCTCGGATCGAAGTCGAACTCGAAGACTTTCTTCAACGTCCGTG
>DATHKK010000801.1:0-5223 GCA_035489355.1 Candidatus Limnocylindria bacterium | reverse complement strand
CTCTCGCCCACCAATTCCACGGAGTCGAAGCCACAGCAGACCGGCACCCGGCTTTTACCCGGACGCGGTGAGGTTGCAACTACCTCCGGCTCCACCAATTCATTGCCGGGTCGTCTAATCGTAGGACAGCGCCCTTTGAAGGCGCGAATGCTGGTGCGATTCCAGCCCCGGCAGCCAATCTACGCCCGGTGGTGAAATAGAATCACGTCTGGCCTACACCCAGAAGGCGAGGGGGCAGAACCTTCTCGGGCGACCATTGCCTCGTTGCATAATCAGGAGTGCGCCGGTCTCTGACACCGGAGGATCTGGAGCGAAGCCAGGCGAGGCAGCCAATTTCCCGTGCCGTGCGCAAGCACCAACAAAGAACCAACACCTCACCGCGCGACACGCCGTGGCCGTGTGCAAATGCTTTTATGAGCGACATCTTGAACAAGACGATTGTGCTGGTGCTCAACCGCAACTGGCAGGCGATCAACATTCGCACGCCGCAGGACGCGTTCTGCCAGATGGCTACGAACGTTGCGACCGCGCTCGACATTGAGCTTGGCGATAATGCCAGTGCGGAAGCACTTCGCCCCGTGACGTGGGACGCGTGGATCACGCTGCCGATCCGCGATAGCGACAATGCCATGCACACCGTACGAGGCGCGATCCACGTGCCGACAGTTACTGTGGCGGTGAACTACGCGCGCGTGCCGAAGAAGCGACCGAAGCTCAGCGCGAAGAACATCCGCGAGCGCGATGGCAACCGCTGCCAGTACACCGGCAAGTTGCTGCACCCGGACGAAGGCAGCCTCGACCACGTCGTGCCCCGCTCGCGCGGCGGCGCGGACTCGTGGGAAAACCTCGTCTGGTCCGCGAAGGAAGTGAACCAGCGCAAGTCCGACCGCCTCCCGCACGAAGCCGGCCTCAAGCTGCTCACCGTCCCGCGCGCGCCGAAGGATCTGCCGGTGACGGCGCATCTCCGCAACGCCCACGGCGTCGCCGAGTGGAAGTTGTTCCTGAACGAGTGAAGCGATGGGAGAGCGAGCGTCGAAGCTCGCTCTCTCCAAATCGATGGCTGATGAATCAACGATGTGTTTGAGATAGGATGTCGCCAATGTCGAACGAGTACCGAAACAACCATTACGTTCCTGTTTGGTACCAGAAGCGCTTTGTGCCCGTTGGACAACAAGCGCAAGAGATTCACTACCTAGATCTCCGACCGGGATATTTCGTCGATCCGCGCGGCATCGCTCATTCCAAGCGTGCCTTGCGACGACAAGGTTTCAGGAAGTGCTTCGCAGAAGACAATCTCTACACAACAAAGTTTGGTGCCGAGGAATCGAAGAACATCGAGAAGCATTTTTTTGGTGAGATCGATGATAAGGGAAGTTGCTCGGTAGATTTCTTCGCCAAGTTTGACCACACGGGCATGGAGGACGGCGCTTTCCAAAATCTCGTGATGTACATGAGCACGCAGAAGCTTCGCACGCCCAAGGGGCTGGAATGGCTCGCGCTCCAAGCTGGTACGAAAGATAAAAATGCTATCCTTTCGCTGATGACGCAGCTGCGTCGGCTCCATTGTGCAATCTGGACCGAGTGCGTATGGTTGATCGCAGACGCGTCGAAATCCGAAACCAAGTTCATCGTCTCCGACCATCCCGTCACTGTGTACAACCGCCGATGCGGACCAAAGTCTCAATGGTGCAGGGGCGCAAACGATCCAGATATCAGGTATCATGCGACTCACACCATCTTTCCACTCTCGTTGGAGAAGGTGCTCATCCTCACGAATCTGTCTTGGGTGAGAAATCCGTATCAGTCGGAAACGGGGATCAGACCGAATCCTAATCTGTTTCGCGGATCGATCTTCAATGTTTTAGGCGTCCAGATTCTGCGAAGCTTCAGTGAGCAAGAGGTCCGGGAGATCAATTTCATCATCAAAAGTAGAGCGCGGCGTTACATCGGTGCTGGAAAGGAAGAGTGGCTGTTTCCCGAGAAGCACGTATCGAAATCGAATTGGAACACTTACGGTCACGGATACTTGCTCATGCCCGACCCGCGAGATGTAACTTACGGCGGAGAAATGTATATGGGCTTTTCGGATGGGACCTCGACGGCATTTGATCCTTACGGTCGCCGGCCTGGGCAACCGGATTTTGGGAAAGAAAGTAGGGAAAATAGTGAGTTCGACACACTGCAACGATTTCAAGGCGAGTTCGCTCGGTTGTTCGGTCCATATCGAAGAGGTCGGTCTCGTGAAATAGCTGAATTGAGCCCGGAACGAGACGATGAGTGGTACCATCAGTATCATTTGAGCTTGGAAAAAAAGAAACGGCGCTAGCCAGCACGGAAACTTCTTCCACCCCTACAGGGCTTGAATGATTTGTTGGACGATTCACCCAGGGCGGCGCGGACTTCGTCTCGCTTGCCCTGGGCTATTATCTGTCGCTCCGATGGAGCTTTAGTTTGTTGAACGAATGAACACCAAAGATTTTATCCGCCTCGGCGTGCCGCTGGGTGAAGCCACGCGGCGGGCGACGGACTTTGTCGCGAAGTTCATCCTCGGCGGCGGTGACAAGACGCGGCTGGTGGCGGAGGTCACGGCCATTGTCGCCCAGCCAGCAGGCTTCGTGGACGACGCATTGCGCGGCGAGTTCGCCAAGGCGTTGCTCAATGCGCCACCGCCGCCGCGCGCCGAGCCGGTGAAGTATCGGCAGTGGGGCGACGACTTGGAACACGAGGCGGTGATGCAGATGGAACGGGCGTGTCTGCTGCCAGTGGCGGTGGCGGGCGCGCTCATGCCGGACGCGCACGTGGGCTACGGACTGCCCATCGGCGGCGTGCTCGCGACGGAGAACACGGTGATTCCCTACGCCGTCGGCGTGGACATCGCGTGCCGGATGAAGATGACGGTGCTGGACCTGCCGTTGCGCGACCTGGAGCGGAAGCAGGACCGGCTCACGCGCGCCATCGAGGCGGAGACGCGTTTCGGCGTGGGCGCAAATTTCCAGCAGCGGCGCGCGCATGACGTGCTGGACGCGGATTGGTCGGTCAGCCCGGTGACGAAACAGCTCAGGGACAAAGCGTGGTCGCAACTCGGCACAAGCGGGAGCGGAAATCATTTCGTCGAGTTCGGCGTGTTCACGGTGAAGGAGAAACTTGGCGAACTCGCGCCGGGTGAATACCTGGCGCTGCTGTCGCACAGCGGCAGCCGGGGCACGGGTGCGGCGGTATGCGATCACTACAGCAAGCTGGCCATCGCACAGTTTCCTGATTTACCGAGCGAGTTGAAACGGCTCGCGTGGCTCTCACTCGATTCACAGGAAGGCCGCGAGTATTGGGAGGCGATGGAGTTGATGGGCCATTACGCGGCGGCGAACCACGCGTGCATCCACCGACACATCGCGGAGAATCTCGGCGCGCAGGTGCTGTTGGATGTGGAGAACCATCACAACTTCGCGTGGAAGGAGCGGCACGTCATCGACGGGGTGGAACGCGAGGTCGTGGTGCATCGCAAGGGCGCGACACCGGCGGGCGCGGGCGTGCTCGGCATCATCCCCGGCTCGATGGCGTCGCCGGGCTTCGTGGTGCGCGGGAAAGGCAACGCCGAGTCATTGAACTCCGCATCGCATGGCGCGGGCCGCGTGATGAGCCGCAAGAAGGCGAACGAATCGCTCTCATGGGAGAAAGCCAACCGCTGGTTGAAGGAGCGCGGCGTGACGCTCATCAGCGCCGGACTCGACGAGGTGCCGATGGTTTACAAAAACATCCACGAGGTCATGGCGGCGCAGAGCGACTTGGTGGAAGTGCTCGGACAATTTGATCCGAAGCTGGTGAAGATGGCGCCAAGCGGAGAGCGGCCGGAGGATTGAGCGGGCCACGGCTTCGAAGACTTTTGTCTCCGCTACTTCAGCGCCTGCTTCAGGAACTTGATTCCCTTGGTCGCAATCTCTTCCGTGGTCGGTTCCATGCGGCGCCAGATCGCGGCGGCGCGCGCGATCACTTTCACGTCGGTCGTGAAGGATTCGATCACCACGTCGCCCTCGTAACGGATGTCCTTGAGCGCCTTCACGATCGGTTTCCAATCAATGTGATCGTTCCCCGGCGTGCCGCGGTCGCTGCCGCAAGCGTGGAAGTGCGCCAGCAGTTTGCCGGCTTTGCGGATGGCGTCCGCCTGGTTCTTCTCCTCGATGTTCATGTGAAATGTATCGAGATGAATTTTCACGACTTTCGAACCGACGTCCTTCACCAGCTTCAACGCCTGCTCCACCGTATTCAGGAAATCCGTTTCGAAACGATTCAACGGTTCGAGGCAAATCTGCACGCCGTTCTTCTCCGCGTACTTCGCCAGTTCTTTCAGGTTCTTCACCGCCAGGGCCCACTCCTTCTTTTGCTGCGTAGGCTCGACGGCATCTGCTTTGCCGACCACGGAGTAAACCGGCCCGATGAGCGAGGGACAACCCAGCACGACCATCTGATCGATTAGCATCTTGCAGTAATCCATCGCCGTCTTTTGTTCGACCGGCGTGCCGCGCAAATCACGTCCCGGCCCCATGCACGCGCAGACGCTGCCGCAGACGAGACCGTTCTTGTCCAGCGCCGCCTTCACCTTCGCCGGATCGATGTGCGACGGATCTTCGACGGGAATCTCCACCGTCTCGAAGCCCCACTTCTTGAATTTCGGAAACAGTTTCGTGCTTTCCGTGGTGAAAGGTGACGTGAACAAAAATGTGTTAATGCCAAGTCTCATAAATTTTGGGTTCGTTAGAGCGGCGAGGCTAAGGAAAGGAGAAGCGGAGTCAAACAAATCGCGCCGCCAGCCGTTCGATCAATTGCTTCGCCGCCTGAATGTCTCCGACTCTTGAATTCCCCGCTTCCCGCTCAATGCACAGGTCACCCACAAAGTTGATTTCCTTTAGCGTCTGGAAAAATTCCTCCCACGGCACGTCACCCGTGCCTGCAACAACTTCTTCGCCCCAGGTCCCTGCGCGTTGGGCGCGTGTGCCGTCCTTGATGTGGACCTGCTTGAGCCACGCGCCGAGGTCGCGCAACGCTTCGATCGGATTTCCATTGTCGTAGAGAATGATGTTGGCCGGATCGAAGTTCACGCCCACGTTCGTGCGTCCCAGCTTTTTCAGAAACTCCAACAAGACGGCCGCCGTTTCCTGGCCGGTCTCGAACGCGACGTCGATGTCCTTGACTGCAAACACATCGGCAATGAGATCCAACCGATGGTGC
>DATHKK010000800.1:0-2140 GCA_035489355.1 Candidatus Limnocylindria bacterium | reverse complement strand
CACCGTGCCGCGAAGTTTGTCCACCGCCGAATATTTTGATGATGTCACCGATTTGTCCGTGATCCGACACGGGCGGGACAATACGACCATCTGTAATCGTGCGTCGCTCCGCGTTGGAATGCGGCTCGCTATCCCAGCCAGCGGATTGCAGCTTGGGGACTACGAATTTCCGGCATGTATCGGCTTCGTTCATTCAAAGGCACGGAGCCGCAGTATGGTTCGAGTGCGTTGGCCGGAGTGTGAACAGGCGGGGCAGGGGACGCAATTGGTTTCAACCTGGAACGTTGCGCGTGGAACGTGCAAAGGTCAGTGGCACTTGGGTACATTTTTTCCCTGACGTGCTTTCGGTGATTGTCCCGGCCAATTTTTGCGAAGCTCACCTGATAGCGGAGAACCTCATCGCCGCTAGTCTGCGCTCGTCATTGATCGAAGACGGTTCGATTCCGAACCGAAGGAGGCTTGGAGAAATGACAGCGCGGCAGGTTTCTGAGGGGTTGCCTGTCGCTTTGAGAAACGCCGGGTGAGTTCCAACTCATTCGGCGTTTTTTTGTTCCCAGCAGATTCTTAATGAAGCCAATGGTCTCCAGCAGTGGCGAAGTAAGTGGAGGGAAAAACATCACCGACCGCTCACGAGCGAGAAGGCTCTGGAATGCCAGCGTCGAATCCGGCGACCGGTCACAGATTCGGGGACTTCCACTCGATAGCTGACGGCGCCCGAGCGATTTTAAAGGGGACGGATGCGAATGCCACCAGATGCGCCAGGGTCTTTGTTCGCGCGCGGAGATGTTGCGGAGGACATGGCTTGGTGTGAACCGCCATCACTCCTCGCAGAAGGAAAAAGTGATAGACGGCATTTTTGCTGAAACGGTCGAATTCCGGAAAAACCTACTTTGGAGGCCGCATTTGCTGCGCAAAATGGAGCCAGTTGTCGGATTTGAACCGACGACCGACGGTTTACAAAACCGTTGCTCTACCACTGAGCTAAACTGGCTTCCGAAAAGTGCGTGACGCCGAACGGGCGTTAATCTAACCAACTCCCCGCAAAACTCCAGCACGGCGCGCGAATGTAGGCAGGTTCACTTTCGGCACAAGCTCTTTCGCGGACCCTTCAATGCCCGGACGAAGCGTTGTGTTCCTGAATGTATTCCTGCTTCAGCCCCAATTGTTCCGGCGCGTGCAGCACCAGCATTTTCATGCGGCTGTCGCTCGGGACGGTTTTCGCCGTGAGCTTGGAAACAATGATCATCAGCGCCAGCGCGAGCGGCACGGCCCAGATGGCGGGCTGTTCGCACAGAATCCGCAGCAACGGGTGCGCGGCCCAGAAATCATTCAGCGGAGCGAAGCCGGCGAAGAGTTTGCCCATCGGCCCCTTGTCGCTCGCGAGATTGCTGAAGTTTGTCAACGCCGCCGCCACCAGCGCACACACTCCGCCCGTTAACATGCCCACCGCCGCGCCTTTCATCGTCAGCTTGCGCCACCACACGGCCATGAAGAGCAACGGGAAATAACTCGCCGCGGCGATGGCGAAGGCCTGTCCCACCATGAAGTTGATTTCCAGCGGCTCGACAAACGATCCCAGCAGCACCGCGATACCGCCGATCAGCACCGCGCCGATCTTGAACATCCTCATGCGTTGCTCGGGCGTGGACTTGGGCCGAAGGATTCTTCCATAAACATCATGCGCCAGCGCACCCGTCATCGAGACGAGCAAACCGCTGAACGTGCTCATGAACGCCGCGAACGCGCCCGCGCACGTGATGCCGCTGAGAATCGATCCGAGCGGCGGATATTTCTCATTCAACAGTACCGGCAATTTGAGCACCACTTGATCGGTGCCCTTGATGCCCGCCAATCCCGTGTAGAGATCGGGCATCAAGTTTCTCCCGAGCACACCGAACACCGGCGGAAAGACGTAGAACACCCCGATGAGAATCATCACCCACATCGTGGTCTTTTTGGCCGCCGTGCCGTCCGGGTTCGTGTAGAAGCGCACGAGGATGTGCGGCAACCCCGCCGTGCCGCAGACGATGGCGATGATGAGCGAGTAAGTGTAGAGCAGTGCCAGCGGTTTTTCGTGTTTCGCGAGCCAGGCTTTCTCCGCGTTCGCCGCCAACGTGCCCCCGGCGTCCCGCCGGGTTCC
>DATHKK010000799.1:0-2026 GCA_035489355.1 Candidatus Limnocylindria bacterium | reverse complement strand
CGCTGAAGACCAATCCCGTGACAGAGCCGAGGCCCTGACCAGCAAACGTGACATCGAGCGTCGCGCCGCGCTGGATCCAATCTGGTGAGAGCGAAGTAATCTTCGGCTGGGCGAAAACCGCCGACGCACCGACCACCAATCCCAGCAGAACTCGAAATGTTGTCGAAGTCACAGCTGGAAAGATCAGCCGAACAAGCCGACGACAGGCTCGGCCTGTACCAATTCGCGCGGCTGGTTCAAATGATTCATGACCATCGTGTGCGGGTCGATGCCGAGCGCGTGGTAGATCGTCGCCAGCAATTGCGTCGGATGTACAGCCTTTTCCGCTGGAGATGACGCGGTGGCGTCGGACTTGCCGTAGAGCGCACCGCGCGTCACACCCGCGCCCGCCACAAGTGCGGTGTAACAATATGGCCAGTGATCGCGCCCGTCCGGCGCGTTACCATTCCCAGACGTGCTGACTCCAAGACGAGGCGAGCGGCCGAATTCACCGATGGCGACAACGAGCGTCTCCTTCAACAAGCCGCGCTCATCCATGTCTTGAAGCAACGAGGCGAGGCCGCTGTCCAGCTTCGGGCAATGGAGATCTTTGAGCGGGCCGAAGTTCGCGGCGTGCGTGTCGAAAGCATCGACCACAGGATTGCCATTTGCCACGGCCGGCCAATTTACCTGCACGAAGCGCGTACCTGCCTCGATCAAACGGCGCGCGAGCAGAAGCCCCTGACCAAACGTGTGCCGGCCGTACTGATCGCGCAGTGTGTCCTTTTCCTTCGTCAGATCGAACGCGTCGCGCGCTCGGCCGGACGACACGAGGTCAAACGCCTTCTGGTAATACTTGTCGATGGCAAATTTCTCGACGGCCTTTTCCATCTCGGGCATGGCAGCGTTCACTTTTTGCAGAAGCGTTTCGCGGCGCGCCAGGCGTTGACGCGTCATGTCCTTCTGCATCGTGAGATCGTCGAGTTTGATGTCCTTGTTCGGGTCCTGATAAAATTGATACGGGTCGTGAGCGGCGCCAAGAAATCCCGCCATGCTCCCCTTGCCAATTACATTACTCTCCTGCGTAGGACGCGGCAGAATCACGAACGGCAGCATCGCTTCCGTCGGCGGTTTAAGGCGCGCGATCTGGCAGCCTGCGTGCGGGAAGTCATTCGGTGCAGGTGGTTCGAGCTGGCCTGAAGGCGACACGCGATCCGGGGTGTAGCCCGTCATCATCTGATAATGCGCCGCCGTGTGATTGAACAGTCCGGCGGGCGTGTAACTGACGGAACGAATCAGCGTGGCCTTGTCCATCTGCTGCGCGAGCTTGGGCATCACTTCAGTCAGCCAGATCCCGGGCACGTTGGACTTGATTGGCTTGAAATCGCCGCGCACGTTCGACGGCGCATCCGGCTTTGGGTCCCAGATATCGATGTGGCTTGGCCCACCCTGGAGAAACACAAAGATGACAGACTTCGCCTGGCCCCAGCCGGCTTTGCCCTTGGCGTTCGCTTCCGTGGCGTGGGCCTGCAAACGCAAAATATCCCCGAGCGAAATGCCGGCCATGCCCAAGCCGCCGATACGGAGAAATTCGCGACGGCTGAAACCGTCGCACGTGCTGCCGGGTTGTCCTGGAATGCTGATCATAATTACGTTCCTTTCACATCGCTGCTGAACTCCGCCACCTGACGTTCCCTGCTGTTGCGCTGCCTTACGAAGAAAATTACGACCGCGATGATGATGAGCGGCACGGAGACCACGAGACCAATCACCACTGCGATGAGCAGCAGTCCCCATCCGCCAATGAATGCCGCAATGGTTGTCATCACCGGTTGAACACGAAGGACGAGCTATTGATCAGCGCCCAGGTCAAATCCTGCGCCAGTTCAGACCGTGACTTGGCCCCGGCGAAATCGAGCGCTGCAAATTCCTTCTCCGTTGGGAAACGGTTCAGGCACGAGAGATAGATTTCTTCGACGAGCTTCGTGTCATCCTTTTCGGACTCAAGCAGTTTGGCGATTCGGCTCGATGGCGCGTTGACCGCTTC
>DATHKK010000798.1:0-2512 GCA_035489355.1 Candidatus Limnocylindria bacterium | reverse complement strand
CCGCGCGCGCGCACTTTCTCCAGCAGCTCATCCGTGAAGTGCAAACCCGCGGTGGGCGCCGCGACTGAGCCGCGCTCCTGGGCATAGACCGTTTGATAGCGTTCGTGATCTTCGACCGCAGAATTCCCTGCTTGGCGTTTGATGTACGGGGGCAGCGGGACTTCTCCAAATTCATCGAGCACTTCGCTGATGTCGCCCTCGCCGGAAAAATTCACTCGCCGATGACCTTCGTCATTGGTGTCGATCACCTTGACCGAGATCGCGTTGCGTTCCCCGCGCAGGTTCACGAGCGAGAAGTGTGAACCGATGGGGGCTCGCTTCGCCGGACGCATCATTGCCCACCAGTCGTTCGGGGAATTTTCTTCGAGCAAAAAAATCTCCAGCGCGCCGCCGGTCTTTGGGTTCACCGCTCGCAAACGGGCGGGGATGACCCGCGAGTTGTTCAGCACGAGCACGTCGCCAGGATTCAAGTAGTCGAGAAGGTCTGGAAACACGCGATGCTCAAGCCGGTTTTCGTCCCGGTGCAAAACCAAAAGTCGCGACGCGTCGCGAGCCGCAACGGGCTGTTGCGCGATCAACTGTTCCGGCAAATGAAAGTCGAAATCACTCGTCAGCACCGCACGCTCCGCAGCTTGTGAACAACTTCCGCACAACTCGGAGAGCCCAGAGTGGATTTAAGGGTTGACGCTGTGGGTCGATAGTAATACAAAGTGGGGCGTTGTGGGGGAGCTAGTGAAAGTGAGTCGCGGCTTCTCCGATGGCCAATGCACGAATGTCGAACGTATCCATCGAGACGGTTTATCAATCGCGCTACCACCACGGCGTGGATGAGAAGCGGCGCGTGCAGATCCCGGCGAAGTGGCGTCCGGAGGAAGAAGGAATTCAGTTTGCTTTGGTTTTGTGGCCGCACAACGGACAGCCCGACGCATGCTTGCTCGTGCTGCCGCCCAAAGCGTTTGCGGATTTTGTTCAAAAGATAACGGCGATGCCTTTTGCCGACAGGAAAGCTGAAGCACTGCGGCGGATTTTGGGAGAGAAATCGGATCGGGTGCAGTTGGACAAGGCGGGACGAATTTGTCTGCCGGACTCGATGGCCACGGCGGTAGGCATCAAAGACGAAGCGGTTTTGAACGGCATGTTTGACCGATTTCAAATTTGGAACCCGGAGCGGTACGAGGAAACACGCGCGGCAGTCGATGCGCTGGCTCCTGATGCGTTCAGCCAGTTTTAGCAATGGGCTTGATGAATTTGTTGACGGTAGGCCGGAGCCTGAGTGAGGCGCGGAACCAGCCGCATCGCTACAAGCTGACAAGCGGCGCGCTGCCGACGTTCGGGAATCCGGCGGGACCGGCGTTGGAAAGAAAATTTGAAGTGGGCGCGCCGGTGATGCGTGAGCGGACGGAAGATGAATCGGACGGGCGGGCGTTGGAGACGCAACCAATGAAAACGGAGTCAATCGCAGTGGAGACGGTGCGGCCTGCCATGCCAGCGGGCGGCTGGGTGAATCCGTTCAAGACGGCGAGACCAGTCGTGCCGCGCCGGGCGGTGCAGGGGGAATTGTCTTTGGACAAGGTGAAGCCGGTTCGGAACGACCTGAGCGATTCGGATTTGGAACTCGTGGCGGGGAAGAAGCGGTTGGAACCCGCGCCGAGTGTGGTGAAGGTGGAATCGATCGGAGTGCCAGTGGTGAAAGCAAATCCACTGTGGGAGCGCGTGTCCGGACTGTTCCGCCGCGCGAAGTGAGTGAGGTTCCATGCGTGCGGGAGTTTGCTCACAAGCCGGTGATGTTGGCCGAAGTGCTCGAAGCGCTTCAGCTCAGAGCGGGTAGCAAAGTTGCAGATGGGACTTTGGGCGGTGCAGGGCATGCAGCAGCGATTTTACAGGCGAGTTCGCCTGGCGGTTGGCTCTTTGGAATGGATCGGGATGGCGATGCGTTGGAGGCAGCGCGACAAAAGCTCGCGGAGTTTGCCGGACGCTTTGAGCTGAGGCGCGGAAATTTCTCGGAGTTGGGGGATTGGATTCCACCGGCGAGTTGCGACGGAGTGCTGCTCGACCTGGGTGTGAGTTCGCCGCAACTCGATCGAGCGGAGCGCGGGTTCAGTTTCCAAGCGGAAGGCGCGCTCGATATGCGAATGGATCAGCGGCAGGCACTGAGCGCGGCCGACCTGGTGAATAAAGCGAGCGAGCAGGAACTCGCAAAGATTTTTTGGGAGTTCGGCGATGAGCGGCAGTCACGGCGATTTGCAAAAGAGATCGTCGAGCAACGCAAAGCCAAGCGGTTCGAGACGACGAAACAGTTGGCGGATTTCATCGAGCGACTCGCGCCGAGACAGGGCAAGCGAACGCATCCGGCGACGCAAGTGTTTCAGGCCTTGCGCATCGCGGTGAACGACGAACTGGGTTCGTTGCAGCGCGGCTTGGAGGCGGCAGTGAAGATTTTGAAACCAGGCGGGCGATTGGTCGTGATTACGTTTCATTCGCTCGAAGATCGGTTGGTGAAGGAATTCGGACG
>DATHKK010000797.1:0-2952 GCA_035489355.1 Candidatus Limnocylindria bacterium | reverse complement strand
ATCATGCAGCCAATCAAGCTCACGACGCCGTCGGCCGTCAGCACGCGCGTGGTTGGATAACTGTCGCCCGCGACTTCGGCGCTCTCCACGTTGTCGATGGCTTCGACCAAATCGTAGATGCCGAACGGGATCGCCGTGATTAAGAGAATTCCGAGAAATTCGAATCCGCCAAAGACGTGACCGAAAACGGGCAGCGGGATGTGAAAGCCAAAGTTGCTCACCGAGTCCGTCAGGCCCTTGAGGCTCATGCCACCAAAGTTGAAACCAAAGGCATTCGAACCCCACGCGATGACGGCGCCGACGCCGATGGCGACGAGTCCCGCCGGACAACCGCGATACTTCACGCCGCCGAACCAGCTCAGGAGAATGATCGCGAAACAGGTCAGGCCGATGACCGGCGTCATGAACATTTCCAACGCGGGGCGCATGGAGATGAAGGTCACCGAAACGCCCGCGAGCGTGCCCAGCAGCGCGGCGCGCGGCGTGATCTTCCGGATGATGGGGCCAATGAAGCCGCCAATCATCAGCACAAAGCTTTGAATGAACACCCAGGTGAGACCCGCTTCCCAACCCTTAATCGGATCACCCGTCTTCAGCGTGATCGGCAACATGATCACGAAGGTGACCACGAACATGTGCGGCACGCTGATGCCGGATGGCAGCGCGCAGACATCCGTTCGCCCCGTTTTCTTCGCCAGCTTGTAGGCCAGCCACGCGTAGTAAACCGTGGACAGGCAGAGCATCAACCCGGTGGCGGGGAGAATTTTCCCGAACACAATTTCATCGGGCATCTTCAGCACGAAGCGCAGCAGCGCGGTCAGGGTGAGGAGATTGACGAGGATGTTGGTGCCGAATCCGAAGAACGCGTTCCAGTCTCCGGGCACCCAGAGTTTTGGTTTATCGGTGGTGGTCATAGTGGTTCAGGTTTGATGGTTTTGAGTGGGCGTTGAGTGAAGGGGCAGTGTGAGTTGGAACGGACGGAGCACGGCTGTGTGCGCAGCAGCGTCGGCAGCATGTTCAGGAACACGAAGTTCGTTTACGATTGGGTACTGCGGCTGGTCTTTCAGACCCGACCGCGCTCCTCTGGTGAGATCGGCGTTCATTTGATGGCAGCGAGAATTTTGCCGGAGTGCGA
The DNA here is from genome assembly GCA_035489355.1 of Candidatus Limnocylindria bacterium. Lineage (GTDB taxonomy): Bacteria > Verrucomicrobiota > Verrucomicrobiia > Limisphaerales > SIBH01 > JANNGC01. The sequence continues at coordinate 1,817 of DATHKK010000797.1, read as the reverse complement.
CACCCAGCCGAAGATGCCGCCCTGGGCCTTGATCATTTTCAGGCCCATCATTTGGAATTCGGGAAAGTAAGAGCCGACGCAGTCCTCTGGCACGAGACAGTCATAACCGCGATCGTTCGCTTCGCGGACCGTGGTGTTGACGCACACTTCTGTCGTGACGCCGGTGACGATGAGTTGCTTGATGCCGCGGTTTTGTAAAATGGCGTGCAGGTCGGTCGCGAAGAACGCGCCTTTGCCGGGCTTGTCGATCACCGGCTCCGTCGGCAGCGGGTAAAGCTCCGGGATGATGTCGTGCCCTGCTTCTCCGCGCACGAGGATGCGGCCCATCGGCCCGGCGTCGCCGATGCATGTCTTGCTGCGGCCACGAACTTTTTTCGCGGCGGGCAAATCAGTGAGATCAGGCCGATGGCCTTCGCGCGTGTGCAGGACCTGAAGTCCTTTCCCGCGCCAGGCCGCGAGCAGTTTTTTGTTTGGCTCGATGGTGCGGCGTAATTGCGACACATCGTTGCCGAGCATTTCGCCGAAGCCGCCCGGCTCGAGAAAATCGCGCTGCATGTCAATGATCAGCAGCGCGCACGTCTCGGGCACGAACTCGAACGTGTAAGGTTCCGCATCCACCTTCACGTTCGAGTTCGCTTTCATGTTTTCGTGGGGTTCGGGTTGTGATCAGAAGAAGGTTGAGATGCCGGCGAAGACCTGCGTGGTGTCGTTCACGCTTTTGCCGGGCGCGTTGAACTGCTGCATGCCTCGCAGGTTTTCATCGACGAAGTTCATGTATTTGAACCCGACGTGAAAACTCCAATGGCCGTAGCCCTGCGGCATGAAGTTCATGGGCATGCTCGCCTTCAACCCAAGTTCGAAGAGGCCGACGGCCGAGGCATCATCGTAGAATTCGCCGTAGAAATCTTCGTTGGGCAACAGTACGCGACACGGCGCTTCCAGTTTCAGGCCGATCTTTTTGCAGGTGTAGGAGGGCGCGATGCCGAACTCGAAGTAGTAGCTCGAATCCGGTCCCGGCTGTCCGGCAAACACGATGTAAGGCACTTGCGCCGCCGTGGCTTTTCCGTCGAGTTCCTGCCAATAGAGAAAGTAAGGATGCAGCGCGAAGGCCCCGAGCAACGAAGTGTCGTCGTAGCCCAACTTCGTCTCGAGATGCTGCGACGTTCCGATGTCGAGGATCTGCATGTTGAACGCCGTGTAGGTGACATCCAACTGAAAGTTCTTCGCGAACTTCGCCGAGATGCCCGCGATGGGATCGATCTCGACCCAGTGTGTCTTGGGCTTGCTGCCGAAGGGCGCGTGGACGGAAACGCCGTCACTGGAGAAGTCATTCCACACACCGCCAACGAGCGTGACGTCGTTGAGGAACTTCTCGCCCTGGTAAACGTTGGCGAAACCCAGCGCGAGTTGCTGAAACGTGAAGCCGTCGTCGTGAACGATCATGCCGCGTGGCGTGAGATATTTGTCGGAGAACTCGAAATTGAGCAGCGCATGAACGCGCGAGGGCGGGGGAGGCGGCGGTGTCGCGGCTTCCGCTTCCGCAGCGCGCCCGATGCCGGTGGCCAGCGACACAGTCACCGCCAACGCGACACCGAGCGCGCCGGATGTGAGGGAAATCTTGGGGTTCGTTTTTCGGTCAGCAGAGGTTTCAGGTTTCAAAGGGTTCCTTTTGTTGAGTGACTCACGTTGTCACGGACGCTTTCGCTTAGCCGCCGCTGTGCCACTCGGTCGAACCATCCAGTTTCCTTTTGTTTGCCGTGGTTTCTGAGATTGCCGGTTCAAAGTCTTCGGCGTGACGCTGTTTCAAACGTCGTGGG
>DATHKK010000796.1:0-6515 GCA_035489355.1 Candidatus Limnocylindria bacterium | reverse complement strand
CGGCGCGGGCGGCATGACACTGGGGCCGCCGAGTTTCGGATTCAACAAGCCACTCGCGGCGAGAGTGATGTCGCGCACGATTTCGCCTTCGACGCGAAAACGCGGGCCCCGCGCGAGCAATTGATTGTAAGGATCCTTCTCGTAAAGTTCCGGCGTGACCTTGGAGGACTGACGATACGCCGCGCTCGCCACGATCTGCCGGTGCAGATGTTTGAAACTCCAATTGTGATCCATGAAATCCACTGCAAGCCAGTCGAGCAATTCAGGATGCGACGGTGCTTCGCTCTGCACGCCGAAATCTTCCGGCGTGCTGAGCAACCCGCTGCCGAAGTAAGCCAGCCAAACACGATTCACGATCACGCGCGCGGTCGTCGGTGATTTCCGATCCGCGAGCCACTTGGCGAAAGTCAGTCGTGATCCGTCGGCGTCCTTCGGCAGCGGATTCAAAACCGCCGGCACGCCTGTGGTCACCGGCTTCGCCGGCTTGAGCCAATCGCCGCGGCGCAGAACATGAGTTTCGCGCGGCACCTCACGCGTGAGCAGCGTCATGGAAGTCGCGCCGTCTGGATATTCTTCCCGGAGCGCTTCCATTTTTTCGTTCGCATCCTTCCAATCCGAAACGGTCGTGCGCCAGTAGCTGAAGACGGTCGCGACTTGCACCGGCGTGCGCTTCTCGCGTGGGATGGCGAAGATGTCGCGGACCTTCTTCGGCAACGGATCGGCTTTCACACCTTCGGTAGCCTTCGTCGCGCTGAGACGGAAACGCCCGAGGTTGTTGTTCATGTGGTCGTCGCTGTTCCAACCGCCATGGTTCTGTTGCAGGCCGATGCGCCAATACGTTCCGTTCGTAAATCCCGCTGGCTTCTCCGCGACGAAGACCGCTTTGCGTTCCTGGTTGCGGCGGCCCGGTCCCACGTTGATGCCCCACGCGGTGTTGCCGTTGCCGTCGATCGCAAATTTGATCGGCCCTGTCGAACGACTGTTCGTGGACTTGTCATAGAAATTCATCTCCAGCTTGCGCTCGGGTTGCTCGACATCCGCCGTCGCTTCCTTCCACTTCAACTTCACCTTGTTGGTGATCTGCTTGGCGTCCATCGCTTCGACCATGAATTCACTCAAGGCGCACGTGCCATTGAACCCTCGGCCCGGGCCGCCGTAGGGCAGGTTCGGGTCAGTCAGCAGCTCGACGCGAAAGCCCGTCACGTCGCTCAGGTCGTTTGTGGTGCGAAACCATTGCGTGAGCTTCGTGGGCGCGTAACCGCACGCCAGGAACGATCCGTCGCCCATGTCCTCGTAACGCTGCGCGCGATCGCCTTCCGGATGAATGTCCTTGAGAACGACCCACTCCGGCTGATCGTTCTTCACGGAATCCTCCCACGCGGCCATCTGTTTTTCCCAATCCGGCGCGCGATGTTTCAGGTCCGCTTCGATCTCGGCCATCTGCCGGTGCAAGTCCGCCAGCTTCATCTGCTGCTCTGACGAATACACGACCGGCCGGGCCTCGTGGTCGTTGTTGATGAACGCGAAGAGCCGGTAGTACTCCTCCTGCGAAATGGGATCGAACTTGTGGTTGTGGCACTGCGCGCACTGAATCGTCACGCCGAGGACCGCCTTGCCGATGGCGTCCACGCGATCGAACATGGCTTCCATGCGGAACTGCTCTGGATCGATGGCGCCTTCCATGTTGACCATTGAATTGCGGAGAAAGCCGGTGGCCACGACCTGATCCTGCTTCGCATTGGGAATTTGATCGCCCGCGATCTGTTCGATGATGAATTGGTTGTAAGGCAGATCGCGGTTGAATGCATTTACGACGTAATCGCGGTAGGGCCACATCTCGCGCGACATGTCTTTCTCGTAGCCGTCGCTGTCGGCATAACGCGCGGCATCGAGCCAGTGCCTGCCCCAGCGCTCGCCGTAGTGCGGGGATGCCAGCAAGCGCTCGACCTGTTTGGCGTAGGCGTCCTTGCTCTTGTCCGCGAGGAACGCATCGACTTCCTGCGGCGTAGGCGGCAAGCCGGTGAGGTCCAGCGAAACCCGGCGGAGCAACGTCGTATTGTCTGCTTCGAGAGAGGGCTTGAGTTTTTCTTTTTCCAGGCGCGCGAGGATGAACCGGTCGATTTCGTTGCGCGTCCACTTGGTGTCTTTCACTTTCGCGACGGCGGGTTTCACCGGGGCCTTGAACGCCCAGTGCAGCCGGGGATCTTTGCCGCCCGCGATTTTCTCCGGCATCTGAGCGCCTTGATCGATCCACGCGCGCAACAGGCCGACCTGTTCGGGCGTGAGCTTCTCGCCCTTCTTCGGCATCTTGATTTCGTCGTGAACTCCTGCGACCGCGTGAATCAACAGGCTTTCGCCGCTCTTCCCGGGAATGATATCGCCCCCGTGCTCGCCGCCCTTCAAAGCCGCCGCGCGGTCATCGAGACGAAAAGCCGACTCCTGCTTCTTCGCGCCGTGGCAATTCCAGCAGGACGCTTCGAAGATGGGCTGGATGTCCTTAGTGAAATCAACAGGACGGGTGACCGCAGGCGGCAGTTTAGAGGCATCGATGGCCGCTCCGCCATTTGGAAGCAGACCCAACCAACCCACGCTCGTCCCGAGCAGAATTAAGTTTCGCATGACTAGACTTGGTGAACGCCAAACTGTTCCTTACGACGCGCCCCGCGTCACCGAAATTCTAACCAATCCTGACTAAGACCGTGCCTTATGCGAAAGAGGCAATCGCGGTTGGCCTCCACGACGGCTTGGTGGTTCACTTGCCACATGAGTGAATCGTCGGAACGGCTGGAAAGAATCGAGTCCCATCTTTCCCACTTGGAACGCCAGTACGAGGAACTCAATCAAGTCGTAATCGAGCAGGGGAAACTCATCGCGCGGTTGCAAAAGGAAACGGCCAAAGTCTCCGACAGCGTGGGCACGATGGAGTTGGAACGCGTGCGGGCGACGAATCCCAAGCCGCCGCACTATCAGTAAAACGTGCCGGGGGCACGTTGGAGGCACGTCGTTATTCGCGCGGCGGGAGCTTCTTCTCGATACGCATTTTTTCCAGCGTCACGTACTTCGGCAATCCGCCTTCGATCGGCACCTTCACTTCACCCTCGATCAGCGGGCGGGCGTACTCGATGAACTTTTCGTTCGGCATGAAGCCGTCTTCGCTGATCCAATCGCGGGGAACGAGATGCTCGACATTCGCGATGTCGCCGAGCGGTTGCAGGCCGAGGTTCCATTTGTAGGGATTGTTCTGCACGCGCACGATCTTCACCATGAAATCGCTCTGGCCATCGACGGCGGCCTTGACCGCTTCCTCGCCGCAGGCGGACGCTTCGAGCACGTCCGTAGCGCTGGCAAAATGGGCCGCCGCCCGTTGCGCATAGCCGAGCTTCACGCTGCGGCTCTTGAGTTTCAACTTGTCGGAAACGGTATCAGCCAGATGCTCGGCGGCTCCGGACAGCACCGCATGGCCGAAAGCATCCAAACGCGAGTTGTCCGCCGCGATTTCCTCGCCGGCCTTGTTTTTCAAACCTTCGCCGACCACCACGACGCAGTAGTTCAACTTATTCACGACTTCCTGCACTCGTTTGAGAAAGGCTTCTTCGTCGAGCAGAATCTCCGGCAGAAGCACGATGTGAGGGGCGTCGTCCGGATTGCGTTTGGCCAGCACTGAACCGGCGGCGATCCAGCCCGCGGAACGGCCCATGACTTCGATGATGCAGCACGCGCCTTCATCCGTGGCCATGCTGCCGACATCGAGGGCGACTTCCATGATGGAAGCACCGTTGTACTTGATGGCCGAACCGTAGCCCGGACAGTGGTCGGTGTGCGGCAGGTCATTATCGATGGTCTTCGGCACGCCCATCACGCGCATTTCCCAGCCGCGCTTGATGGCTTCCTCGTGAATCTTGTGCGCCGTGTCCTGGGAATCGTTGCCGCCAGCGTAGAAGAAATAGCGAATGTTGTGTGCCTGAAACACCTGGAACAGACGCTCCATGTCTTTGGCCGCCTGTTCCGGCTTCTTCTTGAAATCAATCTTGTAACGGCAAGTGCCGAGCGCCGCCGCCGGCGTATGTTTCAGGCCTTCGACGGCTTTGTTCGTCTCTTCCTGCAAGTCGATGATGTCTTCATTCAGGATCCCGAAGATGCCGTTCAGCCCGCCGTAAATCTCTTCGATGTACTCCTGTTTGCCCGCCTGCTGAATCACGCCAGCAATGCTGGAATTGATGACGGCGGTCGGTCCGCCGGACTGTGCAACGAGTAAATTTCCGCGTAATTCTGACATAGAGTCCGCGAACACTGCCTACCGTGCATGGGAGTGTCAAAACGATTCAAGGACGCTTGGCTTCGTGGTGGCAAACATTCTTGCTTGCGCGTGAGCCGAGGCTTCCAGCCCGGCGGAACTCCCGCCTCGCATGGCTGGACGATGCGTCCGTGGTCGTGCGGTCGAACAGTTTGGGATTGCGCGCTGCCGGGAGAAACTCGATTAAAATACGTCCCGTGGCGAAGGAAGAGGCAATCGAGTTGCAAGGCACGGTGAGTCAGGTTTTGCCCGGCACCATGTTTCGCGTGGCGCTGCCGAATGGCCACGAGGTCCTCGCTCACATCTCCGGTAAGATGCGCAAGAATTTCATTCGCATCAGCGTCGGCGACAAAGTGAACGTGGCGATGTCGCCGTATGACTTGGGCAAAGCGCGGATCACTTTCCGCCAGTAATAATGTTGACGCCCGGCTCTGTCCCGCTCGGCCATCGATAACTATTTCACCCCTCTCCCTTTTTGACGGTCCTGCATTCCATCCTGTAAAAGATCCGCGAGCCGCTTGCCGTTAAACCGTCGCGCAGTATGTTGCCGCGTCTCGAACGAGACAACCCGGCGGTGTCCTCGATGCCGTGGGGCTTCACGAAGTTAGCAAGGAGAGTGAACATGAAACGATCAATTCTGAGAGCCTGTGCGCTCTGTTTAACCACGGCCTTCGTTGCAGGCACCACCTGGGCGCAGGACGATCGCAGCAACACCGGCGGCGCCGCCAAGTCGGGAGCCGGCCAATCCGGCGCGTCTCCGCAGATACGCCCGGACACCAGTCCGAGCATTTACGACGCGTCTGTCAGCGCCACCGCCACGCGTTCCGGACAGCCGGTGCGCCTGAGCAAATTGATGAACAGCAACTTGAAAGGGCAGACCGGCGAGAGCTACGGGCAAGTGCAGGACATCATTGTCGATCCAACCACCGGGCAGGCGCAGTTCGTCGTGATCGCGTTGAGCGATGCCGCGGCCGGCGCGGGCGCGGTGACGACACCAGAAACGACGCCGGGCACATCCATCGGGAGGACGGCCACGGGACAATTGGTGGCCATTCCATTCCAGATAATCAGCGCGAGCGGCCCGTCGGATTTCACGGCGCTGGTCGATCGCAGCACGCTGCAAAGCGCGCCGACCTTCAGCAGCACCGCGTGGCCGGCGATGGATTCGCAATGGACGCAAAGGATCAATTCGCACTTCGGTGTCATCAGCAGCACCGGAGCGCCCGGCGTCAACACCGGCACGGGCACGGGAACGGGCGTGGGAAATCCAGCCACGCCGGGAGTTCCGGTCACACCGGGCACGCCTGACATCAACGCTCCCGGCACGCGTCCGGGAAGCACCACGCCCGGCACTGCTCTTGGAACAGCCCCAGGAACAGGGACAGGAACAAGCCCAGGCAGCGGCGGCAAGTAGCCAGTAGCAGATCGATCCAACATGACAACTCCGGGGAATTCCCCCGGAGTTTTTTTTGCAGCACAGCAGCCCGTTCAAACAGTGCCCGCCGACGTAAGAAAGCGGGTGGCTACAGTTGTAAACTACCGAAACATTCTCCTGCTTCGGGCGGTCAGCGATCCCGCATTCGTCACGTGTTTGTTATTTAGCGGAACAGTTTGCGAGTGAACGGACATGTCTGCAACGTTTCGGCACGGCGTAGTTTCCGTACGTAACGTGACCCTGGACGCGCCGCCCTGCTACGAACTTCCCGGCACACAAACCCAAATGCACGAGCCGCTTTACTCGAACAGACGCGCGAACCCGATCTCGTTCGGCGCCAACTCGCTACCACTATGATCGCCGCAAACCACTCGCTTCGATTTCCACGTCCATCAAAAAACTGGCGCGGACGGCTGGCGCTCCTGCTCGCGTCGTTCGTCGTGACGACCGGAGCAGCGCCGTTCACCGCAGGCAATCTCGCCGTGCTGCGTGCCGGCGATGGAGCGCAAACGCTGGCCAACACTGGCAATACCATCTTCATCGACGAGTACACGCCGGCGGGTGTGTTCGTGCAGACGATTCAAGTGCCGGACAGCGGCACGAACGCGCTCATCATCAGCGGTTCGGCTACATCCGAAGGGGCGCTGATGCGTTCGCCGGACGGGCGCGTGCTTGCCTTCTCGGGCTACGCGACGAACCGTCCGCACGTCAGTTCGCTGGCAGCGTCTGCTTCCACGACCGTGCCCCGCGCCGTGAGCACCGTCGATGGTTTGGGCGAATTCAAAG
>DATHKK010000795.1:0-4110 GCA_035489355.1 Candidatus Limnocylindria bacterium | reverse complement strand
CGGCGACAAGCACGGCAATGTGCTGCATCTCCACGAGCGCGATTGCTCAGTGCAACGGCGGCATCAGAAGGTCGTCGAGATCGCGCCGAGCGTCGGACTGGACGATCATGTGCGCCAGGAGCTTTGCCTCGCGGCGGCGCGCATCGCGAAGGAGATCGGTTACGACAACGCCGGCACGGTGGAATTTCTCTATGACCTCGATCGCAACGAGTGGTTCTTCATCGAGATGAACCCGCGCATCCAGGTCGAGCACACGGTCACGGAAGTGATTACTGGCATCGACCTCGTGCGCGCGCAAATCATGATTGCCGAGGGCAAGTCGATGTTCTCGCCGGAAGTGGGCTTGCCGCCGCAAGACAAAATTCCGCGCCAGGGATTCGCGGTGCAGTCGCGCATCACGACCGAGGATCCCGAGAACAAGTTTACGCCGGACTACGGAAAGATTCTCACCTATCGTAGCGCGGGCGGCTTTGGCGTTCGTCTGGACGGCGGCATGGGTTACGCGGGCTCGGTGATCACACCTTTCTACGATTCGTTGCTCGTGAAGCTCACGACTTCGGGACAGACGTTCGAGATCGCGCTGCAACGCATGGATCGCGCGCTTCGCGAGTTCCGCATCCGCGGCGTGAAGACGAACATCCCGTTCCTCGAAAACCTGATTCACAACGCGACCTTTCGTTCCGGTCAAGCCACGACGACGCTGATCGACAACACACCGGAACTGTTCTCGTTCAAGCCGCGGCGCGATCGCGCGACCAAGCTGCTGAGCTTTCTCGGCGATGTGATTGTGAACGGCAACCCGCACTCGAAGGGGCACAAACTTTCTGGCGCTTTGCCGCAAATCGCGCCGCCCGCTTACGACCACAAAGCCAAGCCAGCTAAAGGCACGCGTGATCTGTTGCTCGAACTGGGGCCGAAGAAATTCGCCGAGTGGACCGCCAAGCAAAAGCGGCTGCTCATCACCGACACGACGTTTCGCGATGCGCATCAATCGCTCATGGCCACGCGTGTGCGCAGCTACGACATGCTCGCTGCCGCAGGCGCTGTCGCGCAACGCACGCCGCAGCTTTTCTCGTTGGAGATGTGGGGTGGCGCGACCTTCGACACGGCGATGCGCTTCCTGCGCGAAGATCCGTGGGAACGTTTGCGCGGCTTGCGCGCCAAGGTGCCGAACATTTGTTTCCAAATGCTCTTCCGCGGATCGAACGCCGTGGGCTACTCCAACTATCCCCACAATGTCGTCGCTGGTTTCGTGAAGCATGCGGCTGAGTCCGGCATGGACATTTTCCGTATCTTCGATTCGCTGAACTACCTGCCGAACCTGAAGGTCGCGATGGAGTCTGTGCAGGAAACGCACGCGATTTGCGAGGCGGCGCTCTGCTACACTGGCGACATTCTGGACCGCAAGCGGAGCAAGTATTCCCTGAAGTATTACGTGAAGCTCGCGAAGGAACTGGAGCGCATGGGCGCGCACATGCTCGCGATCAAAGACATGGCGGGACTGTGCCGCCCGTACGCCGCGAAAGATCTGGTGAAGGCGCTGAAGGAGGAGATTGGATTGCCCATCCATTTCCACACGCACGACACGAGCGGCGTGAACGCGGCGAGCATCATGAAGGCGGCGGACGCCGGCGTGGATGTCGTCGATCTTGCCATCGCGAGCATGAGCGGTTCGACGAGCCAGCCCAATTTGAACTCCGTGGTCGCCGCGTTGCAGCACACGCCGCGCGATACGGGGTTGGATCTTCAGGCGCTCAACGAGTTCTCCGACTATTGGGAAAAGGCGCGCGAAGTTTACGCGCCCTTCGACACCGCGCCGAAGACGGGCAGCGCGGAAGTGTATCTCCACGAGATGCCCGGCGGCCAATACACGAACCTCAAGGAACAGGCGGCCAGCATGGGCCTTGCGCATCGCTGGCACGAAATTGCCCGCACCTACGCCGAGGTGAATCAGCTCTTCGGCGACATCGTGAAGGTCACGCCCAGCAGCAAAGTCGTTGGCGACATGACCATGTTTTTGATCACGCGAGGCATCAAACCCGCCGACGTGGTGAACCTCGAACCCGGCGTGACGCCATTTCCCGAAAGCGTGAAAGACATGCTGCGCGGCGGCCTCGGCCAACCGATGGGCGGCTGGCCGAAGCAGTTGCAAAAGGTCGTGCTCGGGAAAGAGAAACCGTTGAAGGGCCGGCCCGGATTGGATCTTGAGCCGATGGATCTGAAATCGGAAAAGCGTTCGCTCGGTGCGAAGTTGAAACGCGAAGTGACTGAGGACGATTTGTTCAGCCACTTCATGTATCCCGAAGTGTTCGCCGACTTCGCAAAGTTCGCGCGCGAGTACGGCGACGTGAGCGTGCTGCCCACGAGCGCGTTTTTCTACGGCTTGAAACCAGCCGAGGAAATCAGCGTGGACATCGAGGAAGGCAAGACGCTGTTCGTGCGCCTGGTCAACGTCGGTGAGCCGGACAAGGACGGGCGCCGTCCCGTCAGTTATGAATTGAACGGCATCACGCGCGTCGCGCACATCCAGGACAAGACCGCGAAGGCAGAAAAGAAATCGCGCGCCAAAGCGGACCCGAATGATCCGTTGCAGGCGGGCGCACCGATTCCCGGCATCATCACCAGCGTCAACGTCAGCGTCGGCACCAAAGTCGCGAAAGGCGACAAGCTGGTCACGATGGAGGCGATGAAAATGCAGACGACGATCTACGCCGGAACCGACGGCGTGGTGAGCGAAATCCACGTGCAAGTCGGCGACAAGGTGGAGAGCAAGGATTTGCTGGCGAAGCTGCGGACGTAGCGGGCGCGCGAACTGGGGTTCGCTCTGAAGCTGTATCGCCTCCGAACGAACGAGGCGAACCTAACTATTCATTGCGTCTCTGATGGAAGTCAGCGCGTGCGCGACGCCCCGCCTTGCGCCCCGTTCAATACCTGCTACTGAGTGTCATGCGTTTCTTTCCTGCGAAGGGTCTGGCTCTTTTCTTTAGCGTGCTCGTCCTTGTCCTCTCGCTGGCTAGCGTTCGCGGCGCGACCAATCTCATCTCAGGCCAGGTGACGACGAACACCACATGGTCTGGCACCAACCTTCTGCAAGGCACGGTGACGATTCAGAGCAATATCGTCGTGACGATCACTCCGGGCACGGTAATGTTGATGAACACCGGTGCGACGCTAATCGTTAATGGCCAATTGCTCGCCGACGGCACCACCAATCAACCGATCACTTTCACTCGTGCCACGACGGCTGCGCGCTGGTCGCGGATGATGTTTGTCCGGGCGGCGGATAGCCGTTTCCGCCACTGCATCATCGAGTACGCGAATTCCGCCGGGGACCACCAGGATTACTATCCTACGAATTGCACCACGGGCCTGGGTTTCTCGCCCCGGCCTTACCACGAAGCCGTGATCGCGCTGGCCAGCCACCTCGACTTCGAGGGATGCACTTTTCGGAACCTTGTCGGAGGAGACGGCGGAAACGAAGGTGATGCCATCGCCATCATTACGGACGACCCGCAAGCGCCTGGGACCGCTTCCGCGCATGTCCGCTCCTGTCGATTCGACGGCATCGGCCAGGGGGTTCACACGCGCTTCTCGTTCGTGCTCGTGGAGAACTGTTATTTTGCGAACAAGCATGGGGACAACGACGACGTCGATTTGTACGGCGAAAGCACGCCGGTGCCCGTCATCCGCTTCAATACCTTCCTCGCCGGCCACGAAGACAAAATCAATCCCACGCGTTGCTCGGCGATCATCTACGGCAATTTCTTTTCGGGCGGGGACGATCACGGCGTGGTGCTGCGCGATAAGTGTTATCCCATTGTCTTCAATAACATTTTCTCCAACTTCGCCGCCGCGGCCATCTCAGTGCAGAATCAGTGCGACGCACTGATCGCCAACAACACGATCATCAATTCCGGCCGGGGCATTCGCATGTTCGATCACACCGCGCGTCATGGTCCGCCCTACTGCCTGTTTCCGGGCAACGGCAAAGCCACGATCATCAACTGTATCATCTGGAACACGCCGAGCGGCGCCGTCACCATGGAGGCCAGCACGTTTCTGCCGCACCCGGAGGTGAGGTTGATTCACTGCGACATCCAGGGAGGGGCA